>CAZDWP010000074.1:0-8474 GCA_964508985.1 uncultured Herbinix sp.
TCATGTTCCCCACCCATGTTTCCCTTTGAAACTAATAAGGGAACTTCTACTTTAACCGTCTGATCAGTTTTTACATCCTTAAGCTCTATGTAATCTGTATAAAAATCCTTAATAAACTTTTCGGTTCCGATGCTTGAGTCATCCACATAGAGACGGGGATTAACAGCCTTTAATACACCACTGTTCTTAATATTTAATACCAATCCCAGCTTTTCACCCGGTTTTACCACTGTGTTATAAGTAAAATCATCTAAATTAAGATTTGGTGCCTTATCATTTTCCTGTAATGATACATATATATCATGACTTTCAGTAACTGTCTCCCCTTTCGCTGTCTTGTGTGTAAGATTTACCTTTAATGACTTCACACCCATCGTTGCCGAGGGTAAAACCTTTATTGGTAGCGTTACAGCAGTTCCATTATGGGATGAAATGTCATCAATCTTCATATTTCTAGCAGGATATCCAGCCATCATACCAGTATCTGCATAATCTATACTAACATATACATTTCTAGCTGCGATTTCTCCTTCATTTCTTACCTTAAATGATAAGCTCATCTCCTGACCTATGGTTGGATTTTCATAATTAATATCATTAAGAGATAATTGAGCTGGCTCCTTCTCCTCAAGTATCTGAGTATTTACTGTCAGCCTTGTATTTACATTTTTCTCGCCGTCCATCGTGTTTGAGAGTCCATCAATAATCAGATCAATTGGATAGACTCCAATCGTTGCATCCTCAGGTACAGTAACTTCAAATTCTATATATTGATTAATATGCTCATATATATAATTCAATGGTACATTTAGGCCGTCCGTCCATACAACCGCCTGAGATACTGTGTAGGGCGTCTTTGAAGCATCTACAGATAAAACCGGAAAATTAATAGTTCCACCTACCGCATTAACCGGGATTTTAAGCTTAGTTGTTTCTCCCGGTACCAATACAATTTGCTTCGGGTCCGGATTAACCACATGAATATTGCTCTCAGCATTTACCTGGACACTATTACCTAAAACATTCATAAGCAATAGCAATAATGATAAAAATATTGTTACTAAACCTTTAACTCTTTTCCTCATTTAATATCCCTCTACTTCCTATATAATTTCGGTTATAATCATCAACCCTGTTTATTATACTAAGTTGTTTTTTATCCTGGATTCTCTACAGGCAATGCTTCCTCCCCTATGAAATCATCCGCTAGTTCTATCTGCATATCAGCGTCCTTATAATCTGTAGTTGTCTCTGGCTTAAGATTAATTATCTCTTCGATTCTTCCGTCGAAGATATGGATAATCCTATCCGCATATTCGGCAAGCTCCTTATCATGTGTAACCATTACAATCGTTTGGTTATTAGCCTTTGCCATGTTCTTGATGATATCCATTACTTCCTTACTGGTCTTAGAATCTAAGTTACCTGTTGGCTCATCGGCAAATACTATCTCTGGATTACTTACAAAGGCTCTTGCAATACCTACTCTCTGCTGCTGTCCTCCGCTCATTTCTGTTGGCTTATGCTTCTGCCGCTCGCCAAGACCGACATTAATCAGCATTTGCTTAGACATTCTACGCCTTCGTTTCGTATTCATATGCTTAAAAACCAGTGGAAGCTCTACATTCTCCAATGCAGTCATGGAATTAAGTAGGTTATAAGACTGGAATACGAAGCCCAGAGTATTTTGCCTGAACTTTGCCAGGCCCTTTTCACTCATTCTATGTATGTTGCGTCCTTTGATCATGATCTGACCGCTAGTAAGCTTTTCTATACCTGCCATGAGGTTTAGAAGAGTTGACTTACCGGATCCTGACGCACCATATAAGCAGCAGAATTCACCTTTTTTTACGGTAAAGCTTACATCATCAACCGCAACAATTCTTTCTTTACCCATTCTATATATTTTTTTGGCGTTTTTTACTTCTATAATATTTTCGTTTTTATTATTCATCTTGTTCCTTCCTCATATTAAGAAAAGCTCTACCTCCTTATAATGCTACACTAAAATACTTAAATAATGTCTATATAATATCTTAATTTTTCCTTAATTTTTCCTTTTATGATAAATATTAGACGATATAGATATAAAAAGGTATCCAAAATAACTAGACTTTTTTAGTATCAGTTTTAGTATCAGCTTCAGCATTGCTTAAAGCTTTTTCCATCCCATTCTTCTTAATAGTTTTATTATCAACAAATCTAACGAAAACAAGCTTTAAATATGCACCAATCGGTACTGCTAATAACATTCCTAAAAACCCACCAATGGCACTACCAAATATTAAAGAAACAATTATAATAAGAGGATGTATCTTAATGGATCGACTTAGGAGCTTTGGTCCTATAAAGTTCCCGTCAATAAATTGGATAACAATTAGTAATATGATAGATAGAACAAGCTTTTGCATCTCCCCGTTTATAATACAGACAATAGCTGTACTGAAATATGCAACAATAGGTCCGAAATATGGTATTAGATTGCCGATTCCAGCAAATATACCTATTACTAAAGCAAACTTAACTCCTGTTATTGACAGTGTAAGGCTAATTAGTATCATCATTACAAAAGCATCAGTAAGCTGACCTCTTACGTATCCTGAAAAAGCATAATCCAAGTCTCTAAGAGCAACTGATATCTTTCTGTTAGTGTTCTTAGAAAATAAGGCATTAACGGTCTTTTTCAAATATAAAGAAAACATCTTTCCATCAATTAAGAAATAAAAGCCTATGATAAAACCAAATATTATCGTGGTAAGATATTCGGATATATTTGTGATGGCGTTTACGGTACTTTCTGCAAAATCCTTTAATACACTTAATACTACAGTCAAGGTGTCCTCTACATACTGCTCCAGCTGACTAGATTGAATATCAAGTTTCTCCATGTTCTGGAGAATTGAATCATAGAATGACTCCAGACTATTCATATACCCTTCGGCCAGGGCTACAATATCATCAAAATTAGCCAACCTAAGCTGATCTGTCACGCTGAAAATCAGTAGTGATATTAAGCCGGCTAAAGCTATAATAAAAACAAAAACAGATAAGACAGCTGCCCAGGTTCTAGGCCTCTTCATTTTTCTAAATATCTTAAACTTACAAAATTTTGATTCAATAAAGTTGACAACCGGGTCCATAAGATATGCAAAGACAAATCCCAAGATTACAGGCCTAGCCACCCCTAATAGCCAGCTTAATTTATTCATTATATAAATAATTATTATTGGTGCGTTTTTTGCTATTAATGAAAGTATATATATTATTATCGCGGTAATTATTACATATAGCGATATTTGCATATATTTTCGATTGACTCTGTCTCGAAGCTTCATACTATATATACTATCCCCTTTCGCCAAATTCAATGTAATCTGCCAGTAGCTCTACGGAATTGTCGATTCCGACATAGTCACTACGTATGGATAAATGGTAGTTTTCTGCTCTACCCCATTTTTCACTGGCATGGTAGTTATAATAGTTAGCCCTTCGTTTATCGAACTTAATTATGTTCTCCTCTGCCTTTTCCTCTTGTATATTTAATAGCTTAACTGCTCTTTCTTTTCTGAAGGATAAGTCTGCCCAAACAAATACATGGACTACATCAATTTGGTCCCTTAATATATAATCCGCACATCTGCCTACTATGACACTGGGTCCTTCCATTGCAAGTTTACGAATCACATTTGATTGAGCCAGATATATTTGGTCATCCAAGGATAGATTGGTAAAGCCAATATCATGATTACCATACGCATTCATACCCATGGCAATTGAGTATAAAAGACTATTTGTAGCCTTTTTCTCTACATTCTCAAATACAGCTTCCGAAAAGCCGCTTTCCTTAGCTGCTCTTGTAATTAATTCTTTATCATAGAAGGGAATACCAAGCTTCTTAGCCAGCTTTTCTCCTATTTCCCTTCCACCGCTTCCATACTGCCTACTAATCGTAATAATTTTCTTCATAGTATACATCCCTTCTTTCAAACAATTTTCTTCCATAGGACTTAGAGCTAGTATATCATACTATCTTCCAAAATTGTGTTTTTTTTACTAAATTTTAAGCTGATTTTAATTATCAATTTTATAGATTATTGAGCTTTTCGTAAAATCTTAAAATAGGCTTTTCTTATAGGAGGGAGTCCTTCATATATTCTATTCCTAAAGGTTTTATAAAAGTGCTCGACTTTCATATATTCCATAAGACTGATAGATTCCTTTCCAAACCTTGCTTTTCTTACGGTCTTCATGCATGCTTCAAAGTCTTCAACTGAAACCAGGGTTAAGTGTTCCTTGGCATAGTCCTCGTCTTCCTCAAGGCTCTTGGATTTCTTTGGCAAACCATGATTAATAACAAACAAACTCTCCACCCTTTTGTAAAGCCTTAATGCTTTTTTACTATAGCATTCCTCCACCACGTCTTTATTTCGCCTAGAAAAAAACAAGCGATATAAAATTACACCAGACAAAATCACTAGCAGCAAGGCAACTCCAAAATACCATCTGTATTTGGTCTGAGTTTTATCATCATCCTTCTTCATTAGGCCATTGCCCTCTACTCCCTCATCCTGGTCGGGCACTGGGGGTGAGGGATTTATATCCTCTTCAGGTAAAAGTGTAGGACTTGGCTTTAAGTCTGTAGATATAGAAGAATCCTCTTCTGTACTTCCTACACCTGGCTGATCGATGTCACCCATTGCATCTACCACATCCTCCATATTGGTGCCAGTGGTAAATTCCACAGGAATCCATCCAAATCCATCTATATATACCTCTACCCAGGCATGAGCATTATAATCCTTAACTACTATCTCTACGATATCAGTCTCATCACCTATATATGAAATCATTACTTGATTCATTAAATCAGACCTACTTATGGCGTATCCTTCAACATATCTGCTAGGGTAACCCATAGCCCTAAGTATAAGTGCACCTGCCGAAGCAAAGTGTGAGCAGTATCCTATTTTATTCTCATATAGAAAATACTCTACAAAATCCTCACCCTTTGGAAGTTTTCCCGGAGATAGAGTATAAGTGAACTGGTTCAAATAATCTTTAACATAATCTATTGCATCTTGAATATTTTCTGATGCCGGTCCTACCTGCTCTCTAGAAAAATCATGCTTTAGCCTGTCCAGTCCTTCCTCGGGAAGTCTCGTATAGGTATCATAAACAAATTCACGATATCTCCTTTCGCCTTGACTATAATTCGTACCCGATGGTATTTCCAAGTCAGTATTTAGACATTCTGAAATGTCTAATAGATTATAGCTATAATCATAGCTAGCGAACTTAATATCCTTATCTGAAACAGCAGCTAAATCATAATCAAAGGTAACCCCGTCCTTTTCATTAAAAATAGTAAAATAAGGGGCGTATGCATAATTCTTATTTGCATTTATATAACTAATATCAATCCTCCCCTGATTAACAAAAAATCTATAGGGAAAATCACATAATAATAATGAATTACCTGTGGTAGGATCATATTCCTCCTGTGATATATCATCCATCATCTCAGCATAGCTTTTTCTAGTTTGCCTTGAGTGAGTCTCCCAGCTGTCTCCGGTATACTCGCTTCCTATATAGCCTTTTAAATATATACCCTCAATAACCGATTGTAAGGGTGCGCTTACTTGAAGGTGCTCTGTCTCGTTAAAGTTTACCTGATCCACTCTGCCAAGCTTTCCTAAGTTAAGTCCTCCAGGGCTTTCATTTATTCTAGGACGAGTATTCCACTTAACATCCCTAAGCTTATCAGATATATCATGATTCGATAAATCCATCATAAAGCTTTGTATCTTTGTCTTAGCTTCATCGATACCTTTATAATCCTTATATGTTTCAACCGAAACAAATTGCTTCAGAATAAAAAACAACAGAAGCGTCGCTAGACAAAATATAGAGGCGGACCTTATACTGATACGGTAAATCATACTCTTTCTATCATTGCCAATTGTATCGTGTGGCGAGGATTTGGCATGTGAAAAACCATTGGATATTAAAAGGAAAAGAAAAACAAGTATTAAGGCTAACAAATCCACTTCGGGGGGAGTAACACCCATGGATAAGCTTACTATTACCGGTAATAGAATAATAATATAGCTTAATAGTTTCCATTTACTGCGAAGCAAGGATATTGTCTGAAAGGCAACCACCGGAATGATTATTAGAATTAGCAGTAGAGTTATGTCTTCGTCAGCCGTCCTGCTATTAGCAATAAAGCTAAACTCAGGGAAGCCATAATAAGCACTTGCACGCTTAATTATGGCATTCTCCAATAGAAAGAAGCCGTTTTTTAATTGCTCATATCGAAGATATATAGTACCTCCGTATATGATTAATGCCAATATGGCTTTGATAAAATCGTATTTTAGGAATAATAACAAAAGATATAATATTGAAGCAGAAATGATAATTGATGTAATAAGTTGGCTATTAATAAACTGCAAATCAATACTTCCCGTAAAAATAGTCATGAAACAATAGCTTCCGATAATTATGACAAATGCCTGTAGCAGCCTCATATATAAGGGAAACTTTCTATAGCGCTCCTCTGTTAGATAAACAGTATTATCAAAAACGATACCATCATTATTACTCTTTTTTTTCATTGGCTCACCATCATTTCCAGCTCAGCTTTAATCCTTCCAAATCCGTTTTCATGTTAGATGAGTTAATTGAAAATAGACCCATGCCTGTGTTCGTAATTTTCCTAATAAGCTCTCTGTCAATTAGAGTTCCCGAGATTGTCTCCACTTCGCTTAAGGCATGTTCTGCTCCATTAATATATAAAATCTGCCTATCTACGGCTTTTATCAATATAAGTGAATCCAGCAATTTATGTGTAACCGTCTTTGTTATAATGAACAAATCAGTATATTGATCATTTGGATATTCTGCATAATAAGCCGCTGCCATATCCACATCCTCGGTATAGGGACCACAGCTAAGAAGCCCATCAACCGCCTCGAACAAATCCCTTTCATTCACAATTCTAACTCTACGGCATGTACCAAAATTCTTATCATACCAGGCGAAATAATGAATTTGTCCTTTTAATAAAAATGAATACGATAAAGAAAGGGCGCATTCCAATATGGAGTCAACGGCTTCAAGTATCTCATAATCCTTCTCAATATACAAATTTGCAAATACCACAACAGAGCAATTCATAGGCTCACTGAAATCCTTTATCATCAGCTGATTTTGCTTTATGCTAAGCTTCCAATGTATCCTCCCAGGGCGATCTCCCTCCCTATACTCCCTGATAGCAAAGACCTCGGAAGGATCGTCTCCACATTTTATGGTAGAATAATTATCGCTTTCCACCAGCATCTTGGAACCATTTTCAAGATAATCTTCTGTTAATTCATAATACAAGGGAAGAACTGCTACTTTTATTTCTATGGGTTTTCTTTTCCTTAAAGAAAACAGCTTCAAATAGTCAAACACACGTACCTTAGTGATTGATATCTTCAGGTTCCCCGTATGATCAGACACCAGATTACATGTAACCGTTGTTGTAGTTCGCTTATCAACAGTAACATAAAACTCCTGCTTACTTCTCTTATTCTGATTGGAAAATGTATTATAGTAGCTCATCGTTATGCATATATTTAATATGGGAAAAACCGTCGGATTATTTAGCTGAATAGACACAGGAATATTCTCTCCCTTGCCTACTACATGTACAACTGAAATCAATTCATAAGTAAGCGTTCCATATACATAGCATAAAATGGCAAACAAAAGAAAGGGCAGAATCATAACAGTAAGAAAAAGGATTCCCATGAAATATTCATTATACAAAATAGCCAGTAATCCCGTAATAATTAAGATAAGCAAATATCTTATTTTATTTAACAGCATAACTATAACCATGCCCTTCCAAAAACCTGAAAACTATACCCTCTTATTATAATCGACATGCTCTGTAGAAGTCCCTTTCGTAATTATTCTCGGGGGTTTAACTATTCTTAAAATATCATCTAGAAGGTTGTCCACTCTTATATTATTAACTCTCGCTTTAGCCTTTAATATCATTCTATGTGCAGACACATCCTTAAAAATATATCCAACATCAGAGGGAACAACATAATCCCTTCCACTTAAGAATGCCGTAGCCTTTACCATATTCATTATTGCCAGTGAGCCTCTCGGACTAACTCCTAATTCAATTAATGGGTTCTCCCTGGTCTGTTGCACCAGAAGGGTTATATATTCATATATGGAATCATGGATATAGACCTCCTCCACCATACTCTGCATTTGAAGTATCTCATCCATTTCTACCACCTGTACTACATTCTCCAAGGGATTTGAATTCTGTCTTTGCTTTAATATACCGATTTCGCTTTTGATATCGGGATATCCCATGGATAGTCTTATCATGAATCTATCAAGCTGTGATTCAGGTAGCATCTGAGTTCCTATGGAGCCGATTGGATTCTGTGTGGCCATAACAACAA
>CAZDWP010000075.1:0-8197 GCA_964508985.1 uncultured Herbinix sp.
TTACCTGAGATCGATTTCAATACGGGATATCATTATTACCTTTGCAATATAGATAATTATTCAAAGGCATTATTATCTACGCTTAAGAGTATTCGGTCAAAGCTACCGCTTCTTAAGAATATGGCAGAGACCAGTGAGTATGAAGGCTTAAGGATGATAACTCAGACTCTCAGAAGAATGATGTCTACCATTGGTGGAGAAACGATTGTTGAATTAGCCTATCAGCTAGAGAAGGCGCTATTAAATAACGATGATGTATTTGAAGATAAACTATTTGAATTTATTTTTACTCTTGAGGATCTGGCATCTCGCATGGAAGAGCTGGTAAAGCAGCTTGGTTTTTCACATACGAGAGGCAATCAGGATAAGGAGAATTCTTATTTTAATTTTGATTTTACTAGAACAAAGGAGAGCATAAGACTATCTACTGATTTTATAGATAAGAAGATAATTTGATAACTGCTTTTTATTACCCTCAGACAAGCCCTATTTTCTACAACTCATAGAAGATAGGGCTTGGATATATTTATCGAGGATTATCGCAACTAAGTTGATTTGGAGCTTAAGGACTAGTCCGCTTACCATGGATATTAGAGCTTGGCTTTTTGGCCTTTATCTGCCCGCTTACGGTTACGAACTTTTCTAGCACTATATTCTTTATCATTATATTCGAAGGTTTCGGTACTTGGACTGACTGCTGTTCCATAGCAAACCTTATCATCCTTATCCAGCTTGATGGCTCTTACGCCGCGGCTGGTCTTTTTAAGCTCAGATACTTCTGAAAGAGGAAAGCCTAAGGATAATCCGTTATCGGTAAGTATAATAACCTTGTGTTTATCAGCCAGAATATCTCCAGCAGATAGTAAGGTAATGTTCGTAACCTTATCACCATCCTCTAGCTTGGTGGCGCTAATCTGGGACCTATTTGTTTCAAATTCGGCACCGGACACCTGCTTAATAAAGCCGTTTCTTGTAATAAACAAGAGCTGTGATTCGAATAGCACCTCAAAGGAGGTATATATTACGATATCTTCTTTATCTAGCTTACAAAGTGTATGGATTAGAATACCTCTGTCCTTCATCTTACATTTTGGTATATTTTCTGCCTTTACCTGGAACATATTGCCCTCAGCGGTAAAGCAGCATAGCTTGTCTGTATTCTTCATCTGAATTATATAAGTGTATTCCTTAAGATTGTCCTCTAAGACCCTTGAATAGCTTGGAGCATCCAGGGATTTGATATATCCGAACCTATCTATAAGCACATATATATCTTCAATCTTAATCTCCTCAACATAATCCTCACTCTTTATATTTTCGATCAAGGTTTTGCGATGGGAGTGGAAGGCTTTCTTATATTCTAATAAGCGTTTCTTTATGACCTTATATAATTCCTTATTGCTTCCAAGGATTTTTTCATATTCCTTTATGGAATCTGTTAGGCTGTTGCTCTCTTCATGCAGCTTAAGAATTTCCAGTCCAATTAATTTGGATAGCTGCATAGAAAGTATGGCGTCTGCCTGTCTCTCTGTGAAGCTAAATGTAGCCGCCTCTTTCATAGATGCATCAGATTTGAATTTGATGCCTTCGATATTTCCATCCATAAGACATGCTTTAGCCTGCTTAACGGAAGAACTTCCACGAAGAACCTCTATAATAAGGTCTATTACATCTGTTGCCTTGATTAAGCCTCCGACTATCTCTAGACGCTTCTGTGCCTTATCAAGTAGGTAATTGTACTCCTTGGTATATATTTCTACCTGAAAGTCTATGAACTCACTTATTAAACCTTTTAAGCTAAATACTACAGGCTGTTGATCCTTAATGGCAAGGAGGTTAACCGCATAGGTATCCTCCATAACAGTCTTTTTATAAAGACCGTTTAGAAGATTAGTGATATCTCTGTCTTTCTTAACCTCGATGACAATTCTGATTCCTTCCTTGGAGGATTCATCCCTTACATCATTTATTTCTTCGAAGACTTTATCCTTTATCAGGCTTGCAAGACTCTCGACAAGCTTTGTCTTATTCCCCGCAATCGTATAAGGTATCTCAGTGATTACTATGTTTTTTTTGCCAGATTCTCCATTTTCTATTTCTGTCTTAGCACGGAGTCTTATTCTTCCTTCGCCGGTTTCATAAATTTGAAGAATATCATCTGCATTGATAATCGTTCCACCTGTAGGAAAATCGGGGGCGGGGATATATTTCATAAGCTCAGGTATGGTAATAGCCGCATTATCCATGTAGGCAATTACACCATCAATTACTTCTACGGGGTTATGGGGTGGCATATTTGTTGCCATACCTACTGCAATTCCTGTTGTTCCGTTTATTAGAAGGTTAGGTACCATAGCTGGAAGTACGACAGGTTCTTTTTCACTGCCATCAAAGTTAGGATTAAAATCTATTAGCCCCTTTTCCAGATGGTCAAGAAGAGCCATGGCTCCTGGAGAAAGCCTTGCCTCAGTATAACGCATGGCTGCGGCACCGTCTCCATCGATTGAACCGAAGTTACCGTGTCCATCTACCAAAGGAACCATAAGGGAATAATCCTCTGACATATGTACTAGCGCATCGTAGATTGAGCTGTCGCCGTGAGGAT
Source organism: uncultured Herbinix sp. (assembly GCA_964508985.1). Lineage (GTDB taxonomy): Bacteria > Bacillota > Clostridia > Lachnospirales > Lachnospiraceae > Mobilitalea. The sequence continues at coordinate 2,606 of CAZDWP010000075.1, forward strand.
GATATTTACCCATGGTATCACCGACGATACGGGCACTTTTTCTATGGGGCTTAGCAGGGTCGAGTCCCAGCTCTACCATGGAATATAGGATTCTTCTCTGTACAGGCTTAAGACCATCCCTTACATCCGGAATTGCTCTGGATACAATAACACTCATAGCATAGTCACGGAAGCTTGTCTTCATTTCTTCAGAAAAATCCAATTGTATGATTTGATCGTGTTGGTTGTCTTTCATTCTTTCCTCTCATTCTGCCACCGTAGGAGGCATAAATATAATTAAAGTAGATTGAGATCTTATATATCTAGCTTGGCGTATCTTGCTTCATCCAATATGAAAGTACGCCTCGGAGGAACATTGCTGCCCATCAGGGTACTTGTAATCTCATCAGCTTCTATATTGTCACTGATTGTTATCTGAGCTAATGTCCTGGAAGCAGGATCCAGAGTGGTTTCCCAAAGCTGATGAGCATCCATTTCACCAAGACCTTTATATCTTTGAGTATTCAAAATCTTGTAATCATTATTCTTTCTAAATTTATCAAGTTCAAAGTCATTATATAGATACTTGGATTCCTTTGAACGCTTGTTTTTCTTAGTAGTTTCATATTCGATTCTGTATAAAGGGGGTAAGCCCCTATATATCTTACCTGCCGATATAAGCTCAGGCATAAAGCGATAGAAGAATGTAAGAAGTAGGGTGCTTATATGGGCACCGTCCACATCTGCATCTGTAAGTATAATAATTTTATCGTAATTTAATTTTGACAAATCAAATTCCTCACCTATTCCACATCCGAATGTGGCAATCATGGATTTGATTTCATTATTAACTAGAATCTTTTCTAGAGAGGCCTTCTCCACGTTCAGGATTTTACCTCTTAAGGGTAGAACCGCCTGAACGCGACGATTTCTTGCAGTCTTTACGGTTCCGCCAGCGGAATCACCCTCTACTATATATAGCTCGCATTCTGCGGACTTTTTAGAGGAGCAGGAGGCAAGCTTGCTTCTGGTATCTACATCAATAAGCTGCTTTAATACAGCAGACCTTGCTTTATCACTTGCTTTTCTAGCATTAAAGGATTTCATTGAGTTATCAATAATTGACCTTAATACTTCTACATTCTTATCAAACCAACGCTGTGCTTCCTGTGAGAATATATCCTCCACGGCGGTTTTGGCGTCTGTATTGCCGAGTTTTGTCTTTGTCTGCCCTTCAAACTGTGGATCGGGATGCTTGATTGACACTATACCAACGATACCGTTACGGATATCTTTACCATCGAAGTTCTCATCCTTATCCTTTAATATACCCAGCTCTCTTGCATATTGGTTCATGACTCGGGTTAAGCCTGTTTTAAATCCGGTAACCAGGGTTCCCCCGTCTACGACATTTATACAGTTACAATATGAGTTGATCTGCTCAACAAAATTATCGGTGTATTGAAATGCAATTTCTACTTCAATATCACCGCTACTACCCTCAAGATATATGACCTCATCATGTATTGTATTCATTTCCCTTGTAAGATAGGAGACAAAGCTTTTGATACCGAATTCCTCAACATAGCTTTTTGATACACCGGTATTTTCGTCTTTAAAATTAAGTAATAGATTTTTATTTAGAAATGCTATTTCCTTTAGCTTTTTAGTAATAACATCGGCTTTAAATTCTACTGATTCAAAGATTGTATTATCAGGGTAGAATATTACCTTCGTACCTGTATCAGACTTATTACATTTACCTACTACGGGAAGTAGACCTTTTTCTAATTCTGTTATGGGATTGCCGCCGCCTATGTACTCATCCCTATATATTTTACCGTCCCTTCTTATCTCTACAAGCATACGACTTGAAAGTGCATTAACGACAGAGGCACCTACTCCATGAAGACCTCCGGACACCTTATATACATTGCTACCAAATTTACCACCGGCATGAAGTGTGGTATAGACAACACGGGTAGTAGGTACTTTCTTTATGGGATGGATATCTACAGGTACTCCTCGGCCATTATCAATTATCTCTATGCCGCCATCCTTTCGAATCGTAACATCTATCTGATTACAATATCCAGCCAGATGCTCATCAATTCCGTTGTCTATTATCTCCCAGATGAGGTGATGAAGACCTCTTGGTCCTGTGGATCCTATATACATACCAGGACGTCTGCGAACCGCCTCGAGTCCCTCTAAAACGACTATTTGACTACCACTATATTGTTCCATATTTCATATTCCCCTTTTACAAATATTCTATATGTAGATTATTCTAAATGATTATAACACAACACTTGGTATATTTCTAGTAATTTTACAATCATACGTTCGCGCTTATTCTTTACTTTTTAATTAAAGGGTAGCATAAATACTGTTTTTGGATTATAATATAGCTTGCATTATAATAAAGTATTTGATAATAAAGAAAAATCATGTATAATGGGAGCAATACTTAGAGGCGATAGAGAGATTATTTATTATAGATTGACTTTTAATAAGCCAGAATGGAAAGGCTAGGTGTTAGAGTGGGCTTATATCTATACGAAACCCATCTGCATACCAGTGAAGCAAGTGCGTGTTCAATCAGAACCGGAGCAGAGCAAGCAAGAATATATAAAGAGATTGGGTATAGCGGTATAATCGTAACAGATCATTTTTTTAATGGTAATACTGCCATTCCAAGAGATTTACCTTGGGATAAGCGAGTAGATTTATTCTGTAAGGGTTATGAAAATGCCAAAGAGGAAGGAGACAAGATAGGCTTGTCTGTATTCTTCGGCTGGGAAGCTAATTATAAAGGCACTGAGTTTTTAATATATGGACTTGATCATGAATGGATGAAAAATCATCCTGAGATGATTAATTGGCAGGTGGAAGAGCAATACTATTATATCCATGAGGCTGGTGGCTATGTGGTTCATGCCCATCCCTTTAGAAGGAGAGCTTATATCAAAGAGATACGTCTTTTTCCTGATTTAATAGATGCCGTAGAGGTATATAATGAGGGCAATGGAAATATGGATTTTGATAAGAAGGCTGTTGCTTACGCAAAGAAGCATAATCTACCTGGGTTTGCAGGAACCGATGCTCATGGTTTTGAGCATGGATATAACGGTATGGGATTTACAAAACCACTAAATAGTATTCATGATTTTATATCAAATGTTAAATTAGGAGACTACAAGCTATATATGGATATGTAATACATACATGTAATATATATATGTAATGATCATATTCTACATAAGCGGATATCATATGATTATTCGTCTTTTTATGTTTTTAATTGTAGTGGAATATTCATAAAAGGCTAGTATATTTTATATGCTATAAAGATAAGATATAAGTAACTTTTCAGCAGGAATGATTAGCATTGAGTATTGTCTAAATTGTGCGAATATTTTGCTGAATTATGTTAAATTATAGGATAATATATAAAGTTGACAAGAAACAATCGATGATATATAATACTTTGAATGTGTCATATGGAATTAAAAGTAATATGCAACATGGAGGAAGGGTGTTTATGGTAGAGACAAAGAAAATATTAACTTATGAAGGATTGCAGAGCTTAGAAGAAGAGCTACATGATCTAAAGGTTAATAAGAGAAAAGAAATTGCACAAATAATTAAAGAAGCAAGAGAGCAGGGGGATCTTTCAGAGAATGCTGAATACGATGCTGCTAAGGATGAGCAAAGAGATATTGAAGCCAGAATCGAAGAGATTGATAAAATCCTGAGAAATGTTGAGGTTGTCTTAGAGGACGAAGTTAATGTAGATGTAATTAATATAGGCTGTAGAGTTATAATCTATGATATGGGATACAAAGAGGAATTAACATATAAAATTGTAGGCTCAACAGAAGCTAATAGTCTTAAGGGGAAAATCTCTAATGAATCTCCTCTTGGTAAAGAGCTTCTTGGTAAAAAAATCGGTGATATTGTTGATGTTGAGACTCATGGTGAAGTAATTCAGTATAAGATTCTGGAGATTCAAAGATCAAATTAGTCAAAAGCTAAAATTAGCTTAAACGATAAGAGGTGGAAGAAACATGGCTGACGAAAGAGTACAAAATGAACAGGATATACATGAGCTTCTCAAGGTAAAAAGAGATAAGCTTACCGAGCTTCAGGATAAGGGAAAAGATCCTTTTCAAATAATGAAATATGATGTGTCCCATCATTCTTTGGATATTACAGAAGATTTTGAAGGATTTGAAGGAAAAACCGTATCCATAGCAGGTCGTATAATGACTAAGCGCGTTATGGGTAAGGCTTCATTCTGTAATGTAAGGGACCTAAAGGGTGATATTCAGGCTTATGTCAGAAGAGATGATATCGGTGAAGAGCCTTACGCGGATTTCAAGAAATATGATATCGGTGATATAATTGGCTTGGAAGGTGAAGTGTTTAAGACTCATTCAGGTGAGATTTCAATAAAGGCTAAAAGTTTAGTACTTCTTTCAAAAAGCTTACAGATACTACCGGAGAAGTTTCATGGTTTAAAGGATACTGACACCAGATACCGTCAAAGGTATGTGGATTTGATAGTTAATCCAGAGGTAAGAGATACCTTTATTAAGAGGTCTCAGATAATCAGAGAGATTAGAAACTATTTGGATGACAATAGTTTTATGGAGGTAGAGACTCCGGTTCTTGTACCAAATGCCGGTGGAGCCGCTGCCAGACCATTTAGCACTCATCATAATGCACTGGATCAGGATATATTCTTAAGGATTTCCTTAGAGCTATATCTCAAGAGATTAATAGTGGGCGGTATGGAGCGCGTATATGAAATTAGCAGAGTATTTCGTAATGAAGGCTTGTCTGTAAGGCATAATCCGGAATTTACATTACTCGAGCTTTATCAGGCTTATACAGATTATTACGGCATGATGAATCTCGTAGAGGATCTATTCCGCACGGTGGCAAAAAAAGTTCTTGGCACTACTACTGTGACCTATCAGGGTGAGGAAATTGATTTATCAGTTCCCTTTGAGAGACTTACAATGGTTGATGCGATTAAGAAGTATGCAAACATTGATTTTAATGAGATAAAAGATGAAGACAGTGCTAAAGCACTTGCTAAGGAACATAAAATAGAATTTGAGAAAAGACATAAAAGAGGCGACATCATCAATCTATTCTTTGAGAAATATGTGGAGGAGAAGCTTGTTCAACCCACATTTATTATGGACCATCCGGTAGAGATATCACCCTTGGCAAGCAGAAAGCCTGATAATCCAGACTATACGGAGCGCTTTGAACTCTTTATTACAAGACGTGAATTTGCAAATGCATTCTCCGAGCTTAATGATCCTATAGATCAAAGAGGTAGATTCGATGCTCAGGAAGCACTAAGGGCAGCAGGTGATGAGGAAGCCAATGAGACAGACGAGGATTTCATGACTGCTTTGGAATATGGTATGCCTCCTACAGGTGGTATAGGAATTGGTATAGATCGCTTTATTATGCTACTTACTGATTCGGCTGCTATAAGGGATGTGTTGTTATTCCCGACGATGAAGAGTTTGGAGAAGTAAAGCCTGTAAAATCAAGGGTTTGAGAAAATAGAGGCCAAGATTTACGACCAAC
>CAZDWP010000076.1:0-8167 GCA_964508985.1 uncultured Herbinix sp.
ACCCTTTCGGAACAGATAGATTCCATTATGAACTATCCTGAAAGAGAATATACATCACTTAGAAATAAAATATCCAGGTATATAAATACAGATATAGAGGATATAATCGTCGGAAATGGCTCAACAGAGCTTATTTCTCTATTCATTCAAATTAAGCATCCTAAGAAGGCTTTGATTGTTGGCCCCACTTATTCCGAGTATGAAAGAGAAGTCTCCCTAGGGGGTGGAAGCTCACTTTATTACAGACTAGAGGAAGAAAATGATTTTCGCATAGACATAGAATCCCTAGATAATGAATTGGAATCAGATGTGGATCTTCTTGTAATATGCAATCCTAATAATCCCACCTCCTCCGCCATCACCAGAAGTGATATGAGAAAGATTCTTGACATCTGTAAGAAAAAAGGTATTTTCGTTATGGTGGACGAAACCTATGTGGAATTTTCTGAAGATATTCAGAAAATCACCTGCATTCCTTTGACTAGCTACTATAATAATATAGTCATACTTCGCGGTATATCTAAGTTTTTTTCCGCACCCGGTCTACGTCTTGGTTATGCAGTCTGTGGTAACGGTGACCTTCTTAAAGAGATGAACCAGCGAAAGAATCCATGGACCATTAACTCACTAGCAGCCATTGCAGGTGAAATCATGTTTTCTGATGAGGATTATATAGCAAGAACAAGATTGCTTATTTCCAAGGAAAGGGATAGGGTATGCCACATTCTTAGTGGCTGTCCAAATATTAAGGTCTTTTCACCTGTCGCCAACTTTGTTCTTATAAAGATACTTAAGAACGGGGTTACCTCTATGGATTTATTTGAAGCAGCCATAGAGAAAGGCTACCTTATTAGAGATTGCTCCACATTTCCATTTTTGGATAATAAATATATTCGCTTTTGCTTCATGAATCCTCAGCAAAATGATGCCCTGCTTGATATTTTGCTTGATACTTTAAAATAAGATAAAAGTTTTATTAATAAAAGAAAGGAGTTTTATGCTGACAATACTACGACACCTAAAAAAATCAGCACTTGCAATCCTGTTTGTAGTTATTCTGTTATTTATACAGGCTTACAGCGACCTCTCTCTACCGGCATATACCTCGGATATAGTCAATGTAGGCATATTACAGGGTGGAATAGACAGGCTGGTCCCTGAGGTTATTAGAGCCTCCCAGCTTGAAAGAATACTCTTGTTTATGGATGAAGACGGTAAGAATGATTTGCTTAATCACTATACTCTACTGGATAAGAACACTCTTAGCCAAAAGGAATGGGAGAATTATCTTGATAAATATCCCCTAATGAGTGAAGAATCTCTATATATCTGGGATGGAGAGAACGAGAAAAATATTATAAAATTAATTAGTGAGCCCATATTAATAAATACCCTTCTGGAATATGAGCCACAAGCGTCAGAGCAATCGGATGAGATGATACCAAACATATTACCTCCTGAATTACTAGCGTCAGGTATGGATATGTTTACTATATTAGAGAATCTGCCTGATGAAGCACTGTCCACCATTATCGGACAGATAAGAGAAATGACCAAACAGATGCCTGATACTCTTAAATCTCAAACCTCCACTCATTTCGTAAAGGCAGAATATGAGGCTATAGGCGTAAATGTAGGAGGAATCCAATCAAGATATATTATGCTAATTGGTGCTAAAATGATTGCACTTGCTCTTATAGCTATGGTGGCATCCATTCTTGTCACATATGCATCATCAAGGATTGCAGCACGAATGGGCCGTGACCTCAGGAGTAATGTATTTACTAAGGTTCTCTCATTTTCCAATGGTGAGATGGACCGTTTCTCAACTGCATCATTAATAACCAGAAGCACAAACGACATACAGCAAGTTCAGATGGCGGTTATAATGATAATTCGTATTGTAGTTTATTCACCAATACTTGCTTTGGGTGGAATAATTAAGATTCTTAATACTAATTCCACCATGACTTGGACACTTGGCGTAGGAGTAGGTGCTGTAATGTTGGTTGTCTTTTCTCTTCTTATAATAGCTATGCCCAAGTTTAAGCTGATGCAAAAACTGGTCGATAAGATTAACCTCATATTGAGGGAGATACTTACAGGACTACCTGTCATACGTGCTTTTAGTAATGAGAAGCATGAAAACAAACGCTTTGATGTGGTGAATACAGATCTTACCAAGAACAGCTTATTTATTGGTCGTATCATGACCTTTTTGATGCCTGTACTTATGCTGATAATGAATTTGGTTTCTCTCCTTATTATATGGGTAGGGGCAGATAGAATTAATGCAGGGACAATGCAAGCCGGTGATATGATGGCATTTATACAATATACTATGCAGATTATTATGTCCTTTCTAATGATAACCATGGTATCCATCGTTCTTCCAAGAGCTGCTGTATCTGCAAAACGTATTAATGAAGTCCTAAAAGAAGAGCCCCAGATTCATGATCCTATTCAGCCTCAAGCTATGGACACCCATAAATCTGGTTTGCTTGAATTTAGAAAAGTTCATTTTCGTTATCCCAATGCCAAGGAGGATGTACTCTCAGATATAAGTTTTGAAGCAAAGCCCGGTGAAATCACTGCAATTATAGGCAGTACGGGCAGCGGAAAAAGTACTTTGGCCAATCTTATTCCCAGGTTCTATGATGTAACCGAGGGTGAAATTCTTTTAAACGGTAGGGATATACGTAGCATTTCCCAGCATGATCTTAGAAAAAGACTTGGCTATGTTCCTCAAAAGGGAGTTCTTTTTACCGGGACAATTGAATCTAATATTGGCTTTGGCGTAAAGGACGCTTCACCTGAGATTTTAGAAAAGGCAGCCCGCATAGCACAGGCTGAGGATTTTATAGAAGAAAAACCCGAGGGCTATAATGAGCCTATCTCCCAGGGAGGAACCAATGTATCCGGAGGACAGAAGCAGAGGCTTTCCATTGCAAGGGCTATTGCCAGAGATCCTGATATATATATATTTGATGATAGCTTTTCGGCTCTTGATTATGAGACAGATAGTAGATTAAGAAAGGCCTTAAGGCAGGAGCTATCCCATAGCACTGTGATTATAGTTGCCCAGAGAATTAGTACAATTATGAATGCAAATCAAATTCTAGTTCTGGAGGCAGGAAGAATTGTAGGTAAGGGAACCCATAAAGAGCTACTAAAGGAATGTGAAGTATATAGCCAGATAGCATCTTCCCAATTATCTAAGGAGGAGTTAGCTTATGAGTAAGAACGATAAAAGACCTTCAAAAAATGATAAAAATATTACGGCCTCCAAAGATAATCAAAGAAAAAGAAACGGTGGTCGTGGCCATGGTGGCGGGATGGGTATGCCTGTAGAGAAAGCCAAGGATTTCAAAGGATCTTTGAAAAAGCTTATAGCACATCTTGGGGGTTATAAATGGGCTTTTTTATTAGTATTTATATTTGCTATAGGAAGTACGATTTTTACAATTATAGGCCCTACCGTCCTAGGTAATGTCATTACTGAGATCGTAGATGGATTAATAGACAAAATAAGCGGAGGCAAGGGGATTAATTTTGGCACCCTTAAGGATATGCTTCTTCTGCTTCTTGGACTTTATGGCTTATCCTCCCTCTTATCTTTTATTCAGGGGATTATTACTACAGAGATTGCACAGCGGATATCCTATAAATTTAGAAAAAATATTTTAATTAAAATACACAAACTACCTATGAATTATTTTGATACTATGACTCATGGTGAGATACTATCTAGGGTGACCAATGATGTGGACACTTTAAGCCATAGTCTAAATCAAAGCTTAAGTCAGTTAATTACTTCAATTGTAAGCATAATAGGTATATTAATTATGATGTTTAGAATAAGTATTCCTATGACCCTTTTTGCTCTCCTAGTGGTTCCTATATCAGCCGGAGTTATGGGTGTTGTCGTTAAGAAATCACAAAAGCATTTTAAGAAGCAGCAGGAATATCTAGGCCATGTAAATGGTCTGGTAGAGGAAGTGTATGGAGGCCACAATGTTATAAAGGCGTTTAATAAAGAAGATGAGGTCATAGAGGAATTCGAGAGTAAGAATAACACCCTATATGAATCAGGATGGAAGTCTCAATTCTTATCAGGTCTTATGCATCCTATAATGCAGTTCGTCGGTAATATTGGTTATGTAGGAGTGGCCGTTCTTGGCGGGTATCTGACTGTAAAGGGTAAAATCAAAATAGGACAAATTCAATCCTTCTTCCAATATATTAGAAGCTTTACTCAACCTGTAACCCAACTAGCCCAGGTAGCAAATATGTTTCAGACTATGGCGGCTGCCGCTGAAAGGGTATTCGATTTCTTGGAGGCTGACGAGGAGGTAGCTGGTATCGATTCACCGCAGTCCACTGAAAATATTAAGGGTAATGTAGAATTTAAGCATGTAAGCTTCGGATATAGTAACGATAACATTATAATAAATGATTTTAATGCCAGTATATGTGATGGCAAGAAAGTTGCCATCGTTGGACCAACCGGAGCAGGTAAAACCACTATAGTTAAGCTTCTAATGAGATTCTATGATGTTACCAACGGTGAAATCCTTATAGACGGCCATAATATAAAGGACTTTGACAGAAGCGAGCTAAGAAGAATGTTTGGTATGGTGCTACAAGATACATGGCTATTTAATGGAAGCATCATGGACAATATACGCTACAGTAAGCTTGATGCCACCGACGAAGAGGTATTAGAGGCCTCTAGAGCTGCCCATGTTCACCATTTCATAAGCACTCTTCCAGATGGCTACAACATGGTACTAAACGAGGAATCCACGAACATATCCCAGGGTCAAAAGCAGCTACTAACCATAGCCCGTGCAATACTGGCTGACCCCAAGATATTGATACTCGATGAAGCAACCAGCTCAGTGGACACCCGAACTGAAATCCTAATCCAGAAGGCAATGGATAACCTTATGAAGGGAAGAACCAGCTTCATCATTGCGCATCGCCTATCAACCATCAAGGATGCAGATATGATCCTCGTCATGGATGAGGGCGACATCGTAGAACAAGGAAACCACGATGAGCTACTTGCAAAGGGCGGTTTCTACGCCAATCTCTACAATTCGCAATTCGACCACAGTGCTTAATCGGTACCAGGTACCACCCGATCTTTGTCATATTGTGTCGGGTATATAACAATTTATCACTTAATAAAAATGCCGAATGGTTGGTATAATACCCAACTATACGGCATTTATTTTATATATAATACTTAGTTGCTATATTTATAATTCTTAACATAATCGAATTCATCCTGTATTTCCTTGGATGGCTTTTCAGATATTATTGATACAACCACGATTACCAAACAAGATATTACAAAGGCCGGGAAAAGCTCATATATATCAAGTATTCCTCCCAATGGCCTTACAAGAAGTTTCCATATAAATACCATGCCGCCACCTGTCACCATGCCCGCAACTGCACCGGCTCTTGTAACCTTCTTCCAGAACAGACTAAAGAGCATAATTGGTCCAAATGTCGCACCAAACCCAGCCCATGCAAATGATACCACTTTAAAAATAACACTATTCTCATCAAGAGCAATTATAGCCGCTATCACTGCTACTAAGATTAATGTCGCTCTTGACATAGCTAGTACCTGCTTATCCGATGCATCCTTCTTAAGTATTCCATGATAAATATTCTTAGAAAATGCTGACGCTGCAATTAACAGATAAGAATCTGAGGAGCTTATGGTAGCTGCCAAAATTCCTGCCATTACAAGTCCTGCGATCAGTGGCAGTAGGAAGCTACTGGACATTAGTATAAATATACTTTCAGAGTCACTTGCTGTTAGCAACGCATCTGGATATAGTACTCTTCCGATAATACCGACAAGCACTGCTGCAAACAAAGATACCGCACACCAAACAGTAGCAATTCTTCTGGACATCTTAAGCTCATTGGGATTCTTAATTGCCATGAATTTCAAAAGAACCTGTGGCATACCGAAATACCCGAGACCCCATGATAAGGTCGATATAATAACTAGTGGTCCATATTTAACTGTATCTCCAAATAAGGGCTTACCTGCTGAAACCTGCTGCACTCCATCGACCATCTGGGGGCTGGCAACACCAAAGAAATCAAGAAAGCCCGGAATGACTTTCGCATTTTCTATAACCTCAGTTATACCTCCTGCTTTAATTAATCCGGCAATTAGTACAACACCCAATGCAATAAACATCACTATTCCTTGCATAAAATCCGATGCACTCTCCGCCAGAAATCCACCTATGAATGTATAAACTACAACGAATAGCGCTCCAAGAAGCATCATATATACATATTCGACCTCGAATAATGTGCTAAAGAGCTTTCCTACAGTAACGAAGCAAGAAGCTGCATATACACAGAAAAACACCAATATAAACAATGCGGCAATTGTTAGAATTATTTTTTTCTTCTCTCTAAAACGATTACTTAAAAAGTCTGGTATTGTTATGGCATCTCCTGCAACATGTGAGTATGTACGAAGCCTCTTAGCAACAAATAACCAGTTAAGATATGTACCTATAAATAAACCTATTGCAGTCCATACGGCTTCCCCTAAACCACACCAATAAGCTACACCAGGTAGTCCCATCAGTAACCAACCACTCATATCTGAGGCTTCCGCAGCCATGGCTGTTACCCATGGTCCTAAGGATCTTCCACCTATCAAGAAGTTGTCACTACTTTCATTAGCTCTATCAGCATAATGAAAACCTATCGCTATAACCGCACCAATATACACGACCATTGCAATAATATATTGAACTTTATCTGCTCCCATCCCCTATTTCCCTCCTATTATTTGACACTTATATACGCTATTATAGTACATAATTATACGTTTGTATAGTATAATTTTAAAGTGTCACCGCTCTACCATATAGAAGTGGACTTTGAGGGGTACCTGGTACCGACAAAATTCGGGCGGTACCAGGTACCGAATTAGGATGTGCTTCCGAAGCCTCCGTTTCTTAAATCTGCCACATCATCATCGTAGGTGATGCCGTACTCAACGAAGATTCCCTGCATAAAACCGGCTCCCTTTTCAATGGTAACTGTTTTGTCTTCGTTACTGTCATTTGTAAGCTTACAAAATATATGTCCTTCGTTGTCTGAGCCGTAATAATCACTGTCAATTATACCGACAGTATTATTCAGCTGGAGGCGGTATTTGAACCCTAAGCCACTTCTTGGATAGAATTTCAGTACCCATCCTTCTTCTATTTTAACGCGTATACCAGTGGGTATAAGAATTGTTTCGCCGGGTTTAAGGCTAAATGCTTTGGGACTATAAAAATCATAACCAGCAGAGCCCGATGTCGCCCTTTTAGGAAGCTTTATATCTTCATAGATGCGACTGACATCCTCTGTATTTGATTTATCTGATGAAAATGTATTTGACCAATCCTTGATAAATCTTTCACTGCTTACTTTTTCAAATTGCGCTATTCTTTTCATATTTCCTCCTGATCCTGTACTTCATCTAACATTTTTAAAAGTTTATTAGCTGCTTCTGATATGGGGTTATGCCTACTAGTAACAATACATATACTTCTTTCAGGTATTTTACTCATAAAATCCATCTCAAAAAGATTTCCCTTATCCAAAGCTTCATCTGCAAAATCCTTTACTACACAACCAATGCCTAGATTTCTAATAGCAAATTTTACAATCATATCGCTTGTCGCAAGCTCAAACTCTGGGTTTAGTATAACCTGATTTGACTCTAGAAACTCATTCACATATTTTCGTGTACTTGTATTATGCTCCAAACTTATAATAGGAAGATTTTCTAGGTCCTTATATTCCATAGTCTTTCCCTGCAAATAATCAAATTTACTTCCTGCAACAAATATATCTCTTATCTTTCTAACCCTCATATATTTTATTCCGGCCTTTGCCTGAAATGGTTCACTTACCACTCCAAAATCTATCCTTCCGTCATAAAGAAGTCCAAGGGTACTAGGAGTAGGTGCATTTGTCACTATTACCTTGATACCTGGATATTTTTCATGAAAATGCTCCAGATATGGTAGAAGATAAAACTGCAGCGTCATATCACTGGCACCAATTCTAATTTCTCCATGCTCAAGATCAAGCATTTTCTGAAACTGTTCTTCACCCATCTTGA
>CAZDWP010000077.1:0-8158 GCA_964508985.1 uncultured Herbinix sp.
ATTTCGTAATGGAAAACTTTTTTGGAATTATGAAACAAGAGATGCATTATGGTGCGGTTGATTATAGCTATGAGCGACTTAAGGAGACAATAGACAAATACATAAAGTATTATATCGAGAAGCGAATTAGAGGGAAACTAGAATGGGTGAGTCCGGTGGAATACAGGCTTAGCCTCTAGGCTGCATAAAATAATTGCGTAGCAGTTAAAACTACTACGCAATAAAGTCCTTCAATTATTAGTTACTTGCACTTGCCTTTTCCAGAGCAATCTCTTCGTCTATATGCTGCTTTGCCTTAATGTTAGTAGCTATACCCAAGCCCATCATTGCCCAGAATATCGGAGCCACTGCCAAGATGGAATCATTAGCTATACCAACAACCATATAACTGAATGTAGATAAGAAGATCGCTACTCCGATTTGACTATATATGCTTTTATATCTTCCCTTTATATAAATCCTAAAGCTCATTACAAAATATATTCCATAGAAGGCAAGATATGCGATTAATGATATAAGACCTGTTTGTACACCTGTCTGTAAGTAAAGATTATGCGGTTTACTTACAACCTGATCATAGAAGCCGTAATTGTGTCGATTTACATAATCTTGTAGAGGAAATTCTAAAAGGAAAGTATCTGCACCAGAGCCTAGGACTATGTGTTTCTTTAGCAATGGAATTGTTTTTGACCATATATAGCCTCGACCGGATGCATATCTTTCATATCCAGTAAATACTGCAGAAGATGCGGGTACTATTTTATCTGCTTTACCATATAAGTTTATATGATAATATGAACCATCGCCTGTATTATTAGTGAAAAACCAGTTGAAACCATCTATATTGACGTAGAAAGCAGGTTTCTCTTCATATTCAGATAAACCTATCTCAATTCCGTAAAAACGCTCATCCCGGACTGTATAGCCATAATAACCATCCTCTAACATTTCAAGAAGAATATCACTATTACTATCATCCCTAATAATAAAACCAGAAGAGCTATCATCTGAAATGAACTTTATATGCATATCATTGTTTTTGTAAGTAATAACAAGCTCGTCATCCAAAGTCTTTATATCCTGTAGGGATGCTTCCGTTTTTTTAAAATCTAAGGCTGTACGTAGTTGATTGCTTAATATATTATCATTTGCTTTATTATAAAGAAAAACGGTAGAAATAATTATTAATATAATCGGAATAGAAAAATAAAAATATTTTGCTATATACTTTGATAATAATATTAGTGCTAATACTCCTGCAGCTAGCAAGGCGATAATTGCTGTCTTTGACTTTGATCCAATCAATGCAATTATTGTTCCTGCTAGAGCAAGAATGTAAAGTGGCAGCCTCCAAAAGTTCTTTCGTATTAATAAGGCAAGAGTTAAAAGAAAAGGAGCTGTTAATGCTACATATGATCCTACATAGTTTGGATTATGCAAAGTTAGATAAACCCTATCATTCTCAAATACAAAATTAACTGAATCTGGATTATTAAAGTATTTATCAGTAAGAATCATTTTTAAACCAAGTTCTGATGCGAAGAAGTCTTTTCCAATATATTGTGTCAGCGCTAAGGCCCCCATAACTATAATACTTATTACAAAGCAATTGATGATTAGTTCATAATCTTTCTCTGTCTTCACATATATAATCGCATAATATACCAGTAAGCAATATCCTAGCAATACGAAAATTGATTCGAAATGCTCATGTATTCCTGAAAAACTATAGCTTCTATATTTTGAAAATATTGATGATGCAAGAGCAAATACTGCATACACTACTAAAGGAATTATTACATTTGAAAAATATAGTGATTTTCGATCTGTAAGGAGTTTGAAAATAATTATCGTAGCCATAACTAAGGTTATAAGGTTGAATAGTCCCTGCTTATATAATAGGAAGAAGTCAATATATATATCAGTATAGGTAAACCATGAAAAGCCCGATAAATTAGTAGGATATTCCTTAAGCTTTGTTATAAAAGGAAGAACTGACATTGATAATATTATAGGTAGTAACAGCCATTTATTGGGTTCGTTTTGAGATAAATCATTTTTCGCATTCTTATTATAGTTTTTGTATTTCGAATTTTTATTATAACCATGTTTTTCTATTTTATTTGACATTAATATTACTCCTTTGCAGATTATATATCAGAATTATTATACACCACAAAAGTGCTTTGCACAAGAAATGGATATTCTTCGACAATAAAATGTGTATTGTATTTTTCTATTGTATTGGTAAGTTTTCTATGCTATGATTTCTGATAACATAAAATAAAGAAAAGCAAATTCAGGGAGGCATAGGAAATGGATACTTATAAACTAAGGAAATGGATAACTGCTGCTTTAATGGCTGCACTAACCTGCTTTGCAACATATATCATTAGGATACCATCGCCCACAGGCTATATTCATCCGGGAGATGCCTTCGTCATACTTTCGGGTATAATTCTGGGGCCTATATATGGTGCCTTATCTGCAGGTGTTGGTTCTATGTTGGCCGATTTATTGGCTGCATATCCGCAATTTGCAGTAGCCACATTCATTATAAAGGCGTTAACAGCTTTAGTATGTGCATTAGTATACAGGCGAATTAAAAAGAAGATCCTTTCGGTTGTTATTGCGGGTATATTAGGAGGCATCATTGTTACAACAGGATATTTTACCGTTGAATATTTCATGTATGATATTGGTGGTGCTCTTTCCGGAATTCCACTAAATGCTGTTCAGAATTTGTTTGGCATTATATTATCAACAATGATCTATCCTTTACTTATTAGGGTACCCCAAATTAAAGACTTAATTAATTAGATGATTCAGGCACCATTACAATATGTAAATGGTGCCTGATTACGTCTAAAGAGTTTGACAGGGGGCAATACTTATAATATAATTTGGTAAATGCAAATGAGTTGCATTTAGGACTTGCTACTCTATAATAAGAAAAGATTGAATAATATGAGAACGGAGAATATGAATGAAGAAAAAATTAATTATATTAGCAGGTATTATGGTAATAACGGTAATAATAGTATTTTCGACAGCCTACTATATAAATAGAAATAAGGAAGCCTCTAACAATGAAGTGGAAACCATTAATGTGGTAACATCCTTCTATCCCACCTATGTACTAACTACAAATCTTATAGATGGTATATCTGACATAGAAGTAGATAGTTTGACGGATTTTTCTGCAGGATGTCTCCATGATTATCAACTTACCACCAAGGATATGAGGCTACTATCAAATGCCGACCTATTTATAATCAATGGTGGGGGTATGGAGGAATATCTTGGTGATGTCTTAGACAGCTATCCAGATCTTACAATAATTGATCTAAGTAAGGATATAGATATGCTTGAGAGCGAAGCTCATCATGATGATAAGCATGATCATGAACATAATCATGGTGAGGAAAATCCTCATGTATGGCTAGATCCGGAGCTGTATCTTCTTCAGATTGAGAACGCAAGAAAGGGTTTAGAGGATTTTATTCAGCAGGATAATTATAAGGACGATAGTAATTATTATGAGGAGGCAATAGAGTTACTTCACTCAAATACTAAGGCATATCTTGAGGATGTGCAGGAGCTTGCAGAAGACATGAATCAAGTGTTAAATAGGGTTAACGATATGGTACAAAACAAGAATATAAGTAATAAGGTAGTAGTTTTCCATGACTCCTTTGCTTATCTATCTAGTAAGGCTGGACTTGAGGTAGCATATACGATTGAGCTTGATGAGGAAACACCACTTAGTGCCGGTGAGGTGGCAGAGGTTATAAGTGCCATAAGGCAAGATAATATTCGCTATCTCTTCACAGAGGAGCAGTATGATGATACTATATCCAATAGGATAGAGGATGAAACCGAAGCAAAGGTGTATGTTATTGATTCGGCAGTTACCGGTGATGCAGACAAGGATTCCTACATTGAGGCTATGAGAAGGAATATTGAGACCTTAAAGGAGGCCTTCGGGGAGGAATAATAATGCTACATAAGGAAGATAAAGAACAGAAAAACAACATTAAAGATATACATGATCACAATAATGATCCGGCATGTGGTCTTCATTGTATAAAGATAAATAATATAACCGTTAGAGCCGAGGAGCAAATCATAATCGAAAATGTAAACCTTCATATTCATTGTGGTAAGATAACTACTATAATAGGAAGAAACGGTGCAGGAAAGACCACGCTTATCAGGGCTATTCTTGGTGAGATTAAGCATAGCGGCGATATAGAATTTATGGATTTAAAGGACAAGACTATGAAGGACTTAAGAGTTGGTTATGTCCCTCAATACGTCAACATTGAGAAGAATACGCCTATGAGTGTCTATGATCTATTTGCAGGTTATGTGAGTAAAGCTCCTATATTTTTTAAGAAGAATAAAAAGGTATATGAGATGATCAAGGAGCAGCTTAGTATATTTGAAGCTCAGGACCTAATTGATAAAAGAGCCTGCGACTTATCCGGAGGAGAGCTTCAAAGAGTTCTTCTTGCCATAGCTATTACGCCTGTACCAAATCTTTTACTACTTGACGAGCCTGTATCGGGTATTGATAGAAATGGAATGGAGCTATTTTATAAGAATATTCAAACCCTAAAGGAAAACTATGATTTAGCTATGATTGTGATTTCTCATGATTTCGAATTTGTAAGAAAGTATGCTGACCATGTGATACTTCTTGATAAGACCATTCTAAAGGAAGGCTCCTTTGAGGAAATCAGACAGTGTGATGATTTTAAGAAGGTGTTCGGAGGGGGTTTGGATGGATACTCTATATGAAATAATGGAAAAGCTTCTACCCTTCTCATGGGTAGAATATAATTTTATGAAGAATGCATTTCTTGCAATTATAATTATTACACCCCTATTTGGTATCTTGGGAACAATGGTGATTAATAATAGAATAGCTTTTTTTTCAGATGCATTGGGCCATTCGGCCTTAACAGGTATTGCAGTGGGGACCTTGTTTGGAATATCGGATACGAATATATCTATGATTCTATATGCAACTATATTTGCATTGCTTTTAAACTATATAAATCGCAGAAAAACGCTGTCTACAGATACAGTAATTTCTGTTTTTTCTTCCTTTAGTATGGCCATAGGACTTATGATACTATCCAGGGGAGGTAATTTTTCAAGGTATTCAAGCCTCCTAGTAGGTGATATTCTTAGCATCACCACAGGGGAAATAGGCTTGCTGTGTATAATCTTTGTAATTACACTGTTTTACTGGTTTCGATACTTTAACAGACTTAACAGTGTAGGAGTAAATGTATCCTTAGCCAGAAGTAAGAATATTAAATCCAATCTCATGGAGGATTCGTTTAGTATTCTAATAGCTATAATTGTTATGCTATCTATTAAGTGGATAGGAATATTGATAATAAATGCACTACTGATATTACCGGCTGCAGCAGGTCGCAACATAGCATCAAACATGAGAGAATACCATTTGTTTTCTGTCTTGATTGCTATGTTTTCTGGAATCTGCGGGCTTATTCTTTCTTATTACTTAGGTACAGCAACAGGACCCACTGTAGTAATTATCTCAGCTATAATATTCTTTATTACATTTTTTCTACGTCCTACCAAAGGTAAATAATGCTAAAAGTTTGATTTCACTATGGAAAAGTTTGCATATATTTGTTATTATGTAATTGACATTCGGTACATGCTTTTCGGTACCTGGCACCAGCTGAGGAACAAACTTGGGTTGGTGCCAGGTACCGAATAACAGGTACCGAATAACAGGTACCGAATAACAGAAAAGCAGAAAAACCGAAACACAATGGGGGTTTATAAAATTGGCGAAGCTGATTATGTATATAAAAATAGTAGTAAACACATTAGTTGCCATAGGGATTGTCTTGTTTTTATTCTTAGTATTTCCTAAGCTATTGGGTTTCTTTTTACCCTTTGTAATTGGATGGGTCATAGCTATGATTGCGAATCCTCTTGTAAAATTCCTTGAAAAGAAGGTAAAGATACTAAGGAAGCACAGTTCTGCAATTATCATTGTAATGGTTATAGCAGCCATAGTAGGTGTTATATACCTGTTAATAGCTATGCTTATCAGAGAAAGCAAGCAGCTAGCAGGGGATTTGCCTAATATATTAGAGCAGACTGGTGTACAGCTTACTGAGCTATCGATTAAGATAAGAACATTAAGCAGTAATATGCCTGAACCTATTGAACTATTCATAAATAATATGCTCGATAGTATTAGCAAAAATATTATGGATTTTGAATTAGGAGAACATTCATTGACTATAAGTGTAGCAAGTAATCTTGCGCAGAATATTGCTGAATTCTTCCTGACGAGTATTATAACCATTCTTTCGGCATACTTCTTTATAGCAAAAAGAGATGAGATAACTACTAGCGTTAAAAATGCCTTACCAAGCTCGGTTGTGGAAGGTTGGCGCTTTATCGCTGACAACTTCACTAAGGCAGTCGGGGGATACTTTAAAGCTCAGTTTAAAATCATGCTAGTCTTAAGTATAATAATGTTTACAGGCTTTGAAATTCTTAGTGTTTCATATTCATTTCTACTTGCTTTGGGAATTGCTTTTCTTGATTTTCTTCCTGTATTTGGGACAGGTGCGGTACTTTGGCCATGGGCTTTGCTGGATATGCTATCAGGAAATTATTTTAGAGCTGTCGGCTTGATAGTGATATATTTGATATGTCAGGTAGTAAAGCAGATACTTCAACCGAAGATGGTTGGTGATAGCATAGGTATTAGTCCTCTTAGTACTTTAGTATTTTTATATGTCGGATACCAATTAAAAGGCGTTATTGGAATGATAATCGGTGTTCCTGTTGGAATGGTATTAGTGAATCTATATAGAACTGGAATGTTTGATAGACTTATTAGAGGCTTTAAGGTAATTATCCATGATTTGAATGAATTTAGAAAATTTTAAAAATTTACATTATAATCCTAAAGAGCCATATACAAATAGGAAATAATTTAGTATTATATAGTAGATAATTTAACAAAGTACAAATATGAAATCTTTTAGCGTATTATTTTACCAAGGTTAAGGATTTAGAGTTGAGGAGTATGGATATGATGAGTAAGAGATATGAAGTATCGACTGAGGTAACTATAACCTCTGATGAGATTAGGCAAATACTTGAAAGGTATCGGATTGGAAAGAAGCCGTTAGCTAAATTGCTTGGTTGGGGAGAGACCACAATCATTCGCTATATGGAAGGAGATATTCCCACTAACGAATACTCAAAAAAGCTTAGAGCATTATTAGACAATCCGGAGTTCTATCATGACTTATTAATCAAAAGACAGGATTGCCTTACCAATGTTGCATTCAAGAAGAGCAAGAAGGCAGTTCTTTCTAAAATCATGTCATCTAAGATCTATGCGGCTGCATATTACATTATAAATAAGAGAGATGCAGAAATGTGTTCCAGCTATATTCAATATATTCTTTATTATACTCAGGCATTTTCATTGGCTTTATATGATAAGGAGATGTTTCAGGAGGACTATGGCGTTAATAATGAACAGATGCCTTATCTAAAGCTATATAATACTTTGAAACGTTGTGGTATTCATACTCTTGAGATGGGAGAGGAATATCTTTCTGAAGAGGAAAAAGAGTTAATTGATGCTGTGGACGAAGCTTTTTCATGGTATGGCCCCAAATCCTTTGATGAATTACATAAAATTGATAAGATCGAATTAAAGATATCCAGAGACAGGTATAATAATAAGATTATTTCAAAAGAAAGCATAATGCATTATTTTAAGGGGATATGCGAAAAGTACGAAATTGAAGGAATAAATGATATTCATAAATATCCAGATCAATGCGTGTTAGAAGTTCGCGGACTAAACATATAAAGAGGTACCAGGCACCAACCCAAGAATATTCTGTTGTAAAGAGGTACCAGGCACCAACCCAAGTTTATTCCTCAGCTGGTGCCTGGTACCTTACATTTATTTATTACGTCTATTACGCATACGCATTGTAGAATCCAATATTTTTTTACGAATTCGAAGATTCTGTGGTGTAACCTCTAATAGCTCATCTGTTTCTATAAATTCTAGAGCCTGCTCCAGACTAAGAATTCTGGGAGGAGAAAGCCTTAAAGAATCATCTGCACC
>CAZDWP010000078.1:0-8151 GCA_964508985.1 uncultured Herbinix sp.
CATATCACCAAGAAGAGTAAGTGCCCCTGCCTTTGGCCCCAGTGTCCTAAGGGCATTGGTAGTTCCTGAGCTTTTGCTTCCGTACTGTCTAATATCAACTTTCTTTATCTTTCCGATAAAAAACCCGGTAGAAAAACAACCAAATAAATATCCGAATAATATACAAAAGATAATAGCAAGAACCATATATTAGTTCTCCTTTCGCTCTCTAATAAAGAACTTTAAAGAAGTCCCGGCAAAACCAAAGGCTTCACGAATTTTATTTTCTATATATCTTGTGTAAGAAAAATGCATTAGCTTCTTGTCATTTACAAATATAACAAATGTCGGAGGCTTTATCGCCACTTGGGTGATGTAATAAAGTCTTAAATGCTTACCCTTGTCAGAAGGGGGCTGTTGAAGTGCTGTTGCTTCAGTCATAATCTCATTTAGTACGCCGGTAGAGACTCTAAGATTTTGGTTCTGAATTACTACTTCGATAACTTCAAACAGCTTACCAAGTCTTTGACCTGTCTCTGCTGAAATGAATAAAATTTCGGCATATGGTATAAAGGATAGAATATCTTTTATATCCTTTGTATATTCTTTGACTGAATTATTATCCTTATCAATTATATCCCATTTGTTAACGGCAATGACTATGCCCTTACCTCTATCATGGGCTATTCCAGCAATTTTAGCGTCTTGTTCTGTTATACCCTCGGTGGCATCAATTACTAGAACGACAATATCGGCCCTTTCTACAGCGGCAACTGTACGTATTATACTGAAACGCTCCAACTCCTCTTTTATCTTACTCTTTCTTCTAAGGCCTGCGGTATCTATAAGAACATATTCCTTTTTATTTCTTCGGATTGGTGTATCTATTGCATCTCTGGTGGTTCCTGCTATATCTGATACGATAACCCTATTCTCTCCCACTAGCTTATTAACTATGGATGATTTTCCTACATTTGGCTTGCCGACAATGGCGATTCTTGGACGTTCATCCTCTGTGTCAGCATCAGATGTAGTATTAAAATGCTTAACAACTTCATCGAGCATATCACCAAAGCCTAGCTTAGAGGACGCTGAAATGGCATGAGGATCTCCAATTCCGAGGTTATAGAATTCATATACATCCGGCATAAGCTTTTCAAAATTGTCAACTTTATTTACGACCAATACAATGGGCTTATTGCTTCGTCTAAGCATATCAGCCACCTTTGAATCGGCGTCTACAAGGCCTTGACGAACATCTACCAAAAATATAATAACATTGGCTGTATCGATGGCTATTTCAGCCTGCTGGCGCATAAACTCCAGCATTTCATCCTTGCTTTCAGGCTCTATTCCTCCTGTGTCTATCAATGTAAATTGTGTATTTAGCCATGTTACATCGGCATATATACGATCTCTGGTTACTCCCGGATTATCATTAACAATGGATATCCGTTCACCTGCCAGAGCATTAAATAATGTGGATTTACCCACATTAGGTCTGCCTATAATGGCCACTATTGTTTTGCTCATAATTTCTCCTAATTCTCATTAAAATTCCATCATTTTGTGTCTATATATTCAGTATAGTATCAATGAAAGACTTTCCATCTGATTGTACAATACTGATACTTGTTTGTAAAGTTCTTTCAATATCCTCTATTGTGATATCATCTAGTAGAATGTGCTCTCCGTGACGAAGAAGTACATCCGGTAAAAGCAAAGCCTTACCGAGAACTTTATTCTTCAATTGGTTAGTCAAATCACCACCGGTTATAAGCCCTGCAACAGTAATATTCTTCCCAAAGAAATCATTTTCTATTGTATAAATATGAATCTTAATATTAGAGAACTTGTTCATTATTTCATTAACCATACTGGTTATATAGGGGGAGGCTAGAACACCAGTTGCAATGGACAATTCCTTTGCTCTCTCATCTCCTGATATATCATTTAAGCAAGAGTAGAACTCTTCCTTAAATGACCTTAGCATTCCTACACCGTTCTCTATTTGAGGATATCCCTCATAAGAATCTTCATCAGGAAGGGGAAAATCGGCTTTTATATACCACTCATCGCTTCCATAGATAAATCTTGTATCATAATGAGTCATAAAGATATTTTGCCATCGGTGGATGGTTTCAACAACCTCCTTAGCCTCATCTGAAGAGAATGGCTCAAGAGGAGTAAGATTGTCACGATACTTTGTAATTCCTACCGGTACAATAGATACGCTCTGCATCTCAGGAAGGAAGGCTGACAAATCATGTATGGTTTTTTCAAGCTCCTCCTTATCATTCCACCCCTTGCATAGTACTATTTGACCGTTCATGATAATTCCTGCATCCTTAAGTCTCTGCATCTTTGATAGAGAGCTTCCTGCAAAACGATTCTTTAGCATTCTGCATCTAAGGTCCTCATTGGTTGTATGGATAGATATATTTATAGGCGATAGCTTATAAAATATTATCCTATCGACTTCCTCTTCACTTAAGTTTGTAAGCGTAATGTAGTTACCCTGAAGAAATGATAGCCTGGCATCATCATCCTTAAAATATAATGTATCTCTCATATTCGGGGGCATCTGATCTATGAAACAAAATATGCATTTATTACGACAGGAGCTATAAGAATCCATAAGTCCATCCTCAAATATTATGCCCAAATCATCATCATAGTCCTTCTCGATATCTAGCTCCCATT
Organism: uncultured Herbinix sp.; assembly: GCA_964508985.1. GTDB lineage: Bacteria > Bacillota > Clostridia > Lachnospirales > Lachnospiraceae > Mobilitalea. Next base: position 2,683 of record CAZDWP010000078.1, read on the forward strand.
CCTCTCCGTTAGGCTTTTTGATCAGTACATTAAGTATCTCGTCCTTTATTAAGTAATGGTAATCGAGGACATCCTTTATATTCGTATCATTTATCGATAAAAGCTCATCACCAGGAGCCAAACCCAGCTCCTCTGCTATGCTACCTGCTTCAACATCCTTTATAATATGTGTTTTATTCGTCATATATAAATCTCCATTTTTCTTTCAAAATTATTTGCTAATTTAATAATAAGCAGATTAGTGCTCTGAAGCTGCTACTTATTCGCGGAGATTGCAAGAAACGCACCAAGGCTTCCTCGTTTTCCCTTTGTCTTTCTGTGGGAGAATAAAAGCTGGTTATTACATGATGTACAGACCTTGCTGACATGAATATGCTCTTCGCCTAAACCTGCCTCTAATAATACTCTACGACAAGCTTCCCAGAGATTTAGTTGATACCTTCCCCTTTGGTTTTTCACAAGGATAGGTGATGTCTCATCATCATACAGCTTATTGTCTTCAATGTTAGAAAATGCATTCCTAAACTCCTGTGCTACTTCTTCACCGACCTCATAGCAATCCACACAGATTGAAGGTCCTATAACCGCTATGATATCCTTTGGATTGCTGCCAAATGCCTTACCCATCTTATCTACTGTTTTATGTCCTATGCGATTAACTGTTCCCTTCCAACCAGAATGGGATAGTCCGATTGCGCTCTTAACAGGATCAACAAAATATAGAGGTACACAATCAGCATATTTTGTTACTAGGGTTATACCAGGTGTGTTAGTAATAAGTCCATCAATTTCTTGATAATCCCTGGGACTATTAAAGCCTTTTCCCTTATCATTATCATTTACCAAGCGTATTTCTGTCTTATGAACCTGATCGGATACAACAAAGGAATTAGGATCCACACCGATACTATTTGCTATTCGTATAAAATTTTCTCTTATATTTTCTGGATTATCCTTATATGGAGACGAACCCGAACCCAAATTCATGGAAGAAAACATGCCTGTACTGACACCACCAAGCCTAGTAGAAAATCCGTGAACAACAAAGGGAATATCTGATAAGGTCGGAAATTCTATATATGGTACCTTACTTGTCTTGTTCAATCTTGCATTTCTGTTATCTATAAATGTCATACAATCAGCCTTTCTTTACAAAATACCTTCAAATGCATTCTTTATAAGAGTATATCTATCTTTTAGTATTACCACTATATCAAAACGGCAGGGTGTGTCCGGAAGATACTTTCGATAATTCATATAACTTATGGCTGTATAAACAATCTTTCTTCTTTTTCTATTATCTACAGCCTCTGAGGGAAATCCAAATTCACTGCTTGAACGATATTTAACCTCAATAAAGCATAAATATCCTTCGGATTTTGCTATAATATCAATTTCTCCTATTTTGCATTGAAAATTCTTCTCCAGAATAGTATATCCTTGCTCTGTAAGAAACCTACAGGCAGTATCCTCATATCTGGAACCAACCTCTCTTTTGTTCACAAATTCATCCATCCTTTATATTGGGAATATAATTAATAACTATATACTTTATCATTAATAAGCTTACTGATTAAGCTTTCCCTTTATCCTATCCATCTTGTCAACAAAAACAAGTATTTCGGCAACAACCTCATATAGTTCCGGTGGAATATTAGATCCCAATTCCAACCTTGATAGGGTGTCTGCAAGTGCTTCATCCTTATGTATGGGAATATCAGCTTCCTTGGCCTTACCAATAATTTTATCGGCCAGTATACCTTTACCCGTTGCAATAATCTTTGGTGCGGTATCCTCAGGGTCATAGGAAAGGGCTACAGCTGTTTTTTTCTTATTCTTTTCATCAATATTATCAACTTTATTTCTTATGTTAATAAAAATCCCTCCTACCTGTGATATCTTATAAATATAGACACTGTCTAATTCTATGAGTATAACCTTCAAAGATATAATCCTCCAAGCTAGCCAGTAATAAAATAATACATAAAAATGTATCGATTCTATATATAGCTCTTAATAAAGCTCATACGATGAATCGGTGTCGGTCCAAGCCTCTTAATAGCATCAATATGCTGAGGTGAACCATATCCTTTATTATCTGCAAATCCATAGCCAGGAAATACCTTATCATAGGCAATCATAAACCTATCTCTTGTAACCTTAGCAATTATACTAGCAGAAGCTATTGAATAGCTTTTGGCATCACCTTTTATGATTGGAACCTGACGTATTGACATATTAGGAATGGTGACAGCGTCAATTATTAATGTATCCGGTTTCACCTTAAGATTATTAACAGCCTGCTTCATCGCCTCGAAGGTTGCCTGTAGTATATTAATGTCATCAATTTTATTAGGTGGAATACTGCCTATACCATAGGATATTGCCTTAGAAATAATTTCATCATAAAGCTCTTCACGTTGTTTTTCGGACAATTTCTTAGAATCATTAATATATAGTATGTCGATATCCTTCGGAAGAATAACAGCACCTGCAACTACTGGCCCCGCAAATGGACCTCTACCTACTTCATCTATACCACATAAGTATGTACAATCTCCATGGTTTCTATCAAAAAGCTTCATGGATTCTATTCGATTAAGCTCGTTTTGATACTTAGATAGCTTTGACTGATACAGACGACATAAATTAATAACACCACTTCTATCATCAGATTCATATCTATCCAATAAGGCGGGTATATAATCTAAATCCGCCTCCATGAACTCAAGCTTTATTTCTGCGATTTTTTTTCGTATTTGGTCATTTTCCTTATTATTCAAATGCCTATCCATCCTTTTCATCTGTGTATTAAGTCAAAGTATTATAAGTCATTATTAACCCTACAGTAATATGGTTTTAGTTTTGGGGAAATTCAAGGGTTATGTTTGCTAATTTGACATTTCTAAAATCATCAAGTAATAGTCCGGCAGCTCTTTCTATATCAGGCTCGCCAACCTTCATAATACAGGCGCGTTTAAATGCAATCCGTTCCAGGGTACTTACACAATCCTTTAGCTCTTCCATCTTATCCGGAACCTCTATATCATATCTTCTTTTTATTGCTTCAGGGTAATGTTTATTAAGGAAGAGGATAAGCTCTAAAGAAAGCTCAGTCATCTGAATAATGTCGTCATTAATAGATCCTATAAAAGCTAGTCGCACACCTGCAGTGGGATCCTCAAATTTAGGCCATAGTATACCAGGTGTATCAAGTAGCTCAATCTTACTACTAAGCCTAATCCATTGTTTACCTTTTGTTACTCCAGGTTTGTTGCCTGTTTTTGTAGATGCCTTTCCTACAAAGCTATTGATAAAGGTGGACTTACCGACATTAGGTATACCAACTACCATAGCACGTACAGGCCTGTTAATAATGCCGCGCTTTCTGTCTCTTTCGATTTTTGCCGCGCAGGCTTTATATACAATATCCTTAATCTGCTTTACTCCTTTGCCGTTCTTTGAATTAATTAATGCGGTATGATAACCTTTATCCTCAAAATATCTTTTCCATAGTTCATTATATTTGGGGTCTGCCATATCATATTTATTTAACAAAAGCACCCTGGATTTGTTCCCTGCCAGGGTGTCAATATCAGGATTCTTACTGGATAATGGTATTCTAGCATCTACCAACTCTATTATTACATCAATTAATTTTATATTTTCCTGCATCATACGCTTAGCTTTAGCCATATGACCAGGATACCATTGCACGTTCATATATTTCTCCATTCTGATTAGAAAAATGTGTCGATTCAAAAATCTTTAATCATCAGTATCTTTAAGGTTTAGCTTACTGATAAAATTAAAGGGTGATAAGCGAACTGCTGCTTTTCCGACAATTTCATCTCTTGTTATATTACCAATACTGGCAAACCGACTGTCCTCACTGTTGTTACGGTTATCTCCCAGGACAAAATATTCATTGTCCTCGAGTATTATCTCCTCGCTGGCCAGCCCGTAATTAATCATTTCATCAACTATAATAGTATCTTCTACAATCTCGTCATTTATAAAGATCTTGCCATCCTTAATAAATATCGTCTCACCTGGAAGGCCAATAATGCGCTTAATGTTATAGAAGCTATGCTCTTTTCCGCTTTGCTTAAATACAATAACATCAAAACGTTTAGGCTCTGATACTCTATAAGAGAATTTATTAATGATAATAGGTTCATTAGCCAAAAGTGTGTTTTCCATAGAACTACCAATTACATCCGTTTTTTCAATGCAATAGTAAATAATAAAGTAGGCAAGGAAAATAACTGCGGCTATCTGCGCAACCCATATAAATACTTCAATTAATATTTTCTTAATAGTGGGAGTTTTACTTTCCCGCTCGAAATCAAATTCCATATAGATGCACCTCATTTACCATTCTTTTATAACAATAATAACATAGATTTATAATTTGGAATACTATTTTTAATGAATAGGACCAACTATCTAATTCATAAAAAAAGGACAATACCAATGGTAAGTCCCTTTTTTAACATAAGAGTGACTCACTTAGTGAGTCACTCGTTGTTTTGACTATCTTAATAATTCCTTAACCTTAGCCTTCTTACCAACTCTGTCGCGAAGATAGAATAGCTTAGCTCTTCTTACCTTACCACGTCTGGTAACTTCAATCCTGTCAATACTGGGACTATGAAGTGGCCATGTCTTTTCAACGCCTACACCGCCTGAAGTCTTTCTAACGGTAAAGGTTTCTCTTGAGCTACCGTTCTGTCTCTTAATTACAGTACCTTCAAATACCTGTAATCTCTCACGATTGCCTTCTTTTACTTTTGCATAAACCTGAACTGTATCTCCAACATTAAAGTTTTTTAAATCAGTTCTTAGCTGCTCTGCTTCGATTTCTCTAATAATATTGCTCATTTTGTGACCTCCTATTTAATTAGATGTTCATAATACCATAAGTATAAGAGGACCATCCGTCTCACAATATGTTACTTTACCACAGAAAGTTATATAAAGCAAGCGTTTTTATTTAATCTAAGTTATTTTATGTTAGAGTTCACCTATTCTTGGTAAACCCAAAAAGGCAAATTCTCAATATGACTTTGCCTAATGTAACAATCAATTATTTATTACAGATTTAAAACTTATTCCGAAATATCCAAAAACAAACAACTACCGTCTTGTTTAAGCCCTACTATAGTATCGGAATATGCAGCCATCTGAACTATGTCCGTCCACAAATCCAATGCTTTAGTAACTTCTTCGGTGCTACTTGTATTGTAATCAACATACAACACACTCCCTTTAGCAGTAAGTCCCACAGCGTAGTTGAAACCTTGCTGTATGGCAATTATATTTTTCCAGTCCGTAACATCCAGTGGGGCAATATCACTTAATGAAATTACTGTTCCATTCTCCCGCAAGCCTAAACACCGTGCAGCAGTTTCGCTGGCACTTATCGTAACTATATCCTTACCGTCATACACACACTTCAAATCAGTG
>CAZDWP010000079.1:0-1232 GCA_964508985.1 uncultured Herbinix sp.
TTGGGTTATGTATTCACTGCCCTTCTCATTCAATATTTGTATAAATTCTTTATTCCCACCTGTCAGATTGCTAAGCGAAGCATAAGCAGACCATCTCTGCCATATACCATCAATACTTCCAGAAGCAGAACCAATATAAAGATTTCCATTACTAATATCAGTGATTACATATATCCCTTTTACATTCGATAATGCTTCCTCTCCATTCTTTCTTCAATGTCTAGTACACCTTCGACTCCAGCTATTGAATCACACCGTTGAACTAGTCTATCATACTCGTCCATGTTAGTTACTTTTAATGCATCCTGAATCATTTTCAGTTCTTCTTCACTTGAATCTAACTTTCCAATATATTCATCAGTTGTTTGATTATTGAATGAATGAGTAAGACATATTTGTGCAACTTCATTATAACCTTGAGACAGCAACACGACTGTGGTTACCCCAAGGTCCTGGATTGCACCTTTCGGCTTCTTTCAAAAGTTCTTCAGCTTCTTGTCTTTTTGGCAACATATATCTTAATCTCCTACAATACACTAATTTTTATAAACTACCATTCCTTATCTTCAATAACATATTGACTCATTTGCTTATTTAATAAGCTTTATCGGATGTCTCAAAATTGTCTTACATTTTTCTGGTGCACACTTGCGGGCATCGCTTAAATATATTTCATGGTGAAATCTCTCATCACTGATATCAATTTCATAGCCTTGTTCCTCGGCATATTTCTCCATCAATTTCACAGTAGCTGGTTCATCATCATAGGAACCTATATGCATGCATTGCACGCACTTTCCTTCATCATAGGTAAAGAATTCTACTTTTGAAAAATCAATCTTTTTCTTTAGTGTTGCTTCATGCACTGCCCAGTCGAAATCATCTTTCGTAACAAATTCCGGCAGTCTAATCAAAGAAATCCACTGAAAAGTTTCTTTATGCCCATAATCAATACCCATAACTTTATCCTGCCACCAGAAGCCTTCTAGTGGTGGCACGACATATTCAAAAAAGCCCTTGATTTCATGCGTTCCCTTATAGCTCATTTTAATTGTAAATGCAATTCCATAGAGTAAGTTTAATGCTTTTTTATACTCGCCATCTTCTTCATTTGGATTTCCCTTTCCTCTAACTGCAACAAAATTCATCCTTGGTATCTCCACGATGGTCGGCTTTTTCGCTGGTGCATAATATTCCTTATATTCCTTTTTATAATCAAATGCCATTGCAAT
>CAZDWP010000079.1:1332-8093 GCA_964508985.1 uncultured Herbinix sp.
ACTGCAAGACATCATAACCAAAACCGTCTCCTTTATAATGCATTGGTATCACTATTTTCGGTTGAACCGTACTCATTTGGATCAAGAATTAAGTCTTTATTTACTAATGCTTCAATAAAAGCTTCTGAATATCTATCTGTCAAAATTATCTCCTTAAGTATTGTCATGTTTTTACAGGATACAGTTACATAGCGTTCTGTCCTAATACTGTTAACTATAACCTGTATCAACTTTCTAAAAATACACCACTTTTTATTCCTCGTTTACGTTCTCTGTATCTTTCGTCAGTATAAATAACCATATTATATTCATTAGCACAGTCTAATATGGTATCCATGCTTCTGTAATATGAAGCACCTCCATTAATTATAAATAACATCTGGCTTGTATTGCTTGTATTGCTTCCATTATTATACACCATATAATTATTGGTTACAAATCCTGTTTTTATTATCTAAACATTGGTAGTATACAAAGAGCACTAAAAAAACACCCTAACGACAATTACTCATCATTAAGGTGCTCATTCTTATTGACACACATTATATATCTGTCTCTTAATTAGATTGTGTTAAAAACTCCAATATATAATCTCCTGGTTTAGGTTGGCTAAACAAATATCCTTGAATAATATCACAATTATGTCGTTTTAGATATGTAAGTTGACTTTCAACCTCTACCCCCTCCGCTACAACACACATCCCCAGTTCTTTTCCAAGAGTTATAACATTACTTAAAAATTCATCCTCTTCTTCTAAGATACCATCTATAAATGATTTATCAATTTTCATCGTTGTTATGGGCAGCTGTTTTAGATAGCTAAGTGACGAATAGCCTTTACCGAAATCATCTAAAGCAATATTTATATTTTTTTGACGTAATAGACGTAATTTCCCTTTAATTTCATCAAAGGTCTCCATTAATATTGTCTCTGTTATCTCAAGCTCAATATCTTCAGGCTCTAAATCATTTTCAGCTAATGCAAGAAAAACCTGGTCGATAAAATTATCCTGCAAAAGCTGAATAATAGATATATTTATTGACATCTTTAATCCTTCAAATCCTCTTTCCTTTATAGTTTTCAGGAATTCACATGACTTATGTAATATCCATTTTCCTAATGGTATAATTAAATGAGTTTCCTCGGCTACTTCAATTACTTTTTGGGGAGGTACTTGCCCAAGTTCAGGACTGTCCCATCTAAGTAGAGCTTCAAAGCCTACGATTTTATTGTTTTGTATGTTCAGCTGCGGTTGAAAATGTAGCTCAAACTCATCATTTTCAAGTGCTTTAGGCAGAAGTTTTTCAATAGTAATTCGTTCCAAGAAAGTCTCCTTCAAGGCTTCGTTATATACTATATATCTGTTTTTTCCTTGTTTTTTTGCATTATACATGGCAATGTCCGCATATTTTATTAGTTCCTCTAGATTATCGCCATGTATAGGAGATATGGCGATTCCTATGCTAAAACTTACTCGAATATCAGCACTAACATCATCATACTCTTTAGAAAAATTATCTATAAGTTTTTTTGCATAATTCTCGACTATGCCTATATTATCAACTTGTTCTAGTAAAACTATGAACTCATCTCCACTTAAGCGGTATAAATTTCCTTCATTCTTTACTATTTCTTTTAATTTCTCGCTGACTTTTATAAGTAGTTTGTCTCCATAATTGTGACCCAAGGTATCATTCACAAACTTAAAATTATCTATATCAATAAAAAATATAGCTTTTCCATCTGCAGAAAATGAAGCATTTGTATCCATATACTCATACAGTGATAGCTTATTTGGTAAACCTGTTAACGCATCATGATAAGCCAAATACTTTAGCTTATCATCACTCAATCTGATTTTTTCATTAATGAGAACCATTTTATCATACTGTTCTCTCAGCTCTACATCTGAAGCTACCATCTCTTCATATATCTGTGATAATTCTTCATTCTTCTTATTCAAATCTTTCTTCATTCTTCTTAATTTCTTAATATAGAATAGTAAGACAAGAACAAAAATTGTGATTAGTAGGAATATACCTGTCACGCTATATACCAACGTTTTGTATGTTTGAAAAAATGAAAACGGTTTATTAATTAATTCACTATCCTTGGGTAACTTATTTAGTGAAATGTTGAAGCGCCTTAACTGATTGTAATCAAAAGCCGTTCTCGTAGTATTGGTATAGAATATTGAAATATCGTTAGGATCTTCTCCCGACAGTATACGAATAGCTATTCGTGCAGCATTCTCGCCTTGAAGACGTCCACTAAGCATTCTACCCCCTATTATTCCGTTTCCCAGAGCATAATCATATAATCCATAGACCGGAACATTGCTTAATGAACACACTTCCTTTATAACATAATCTATATCGTATATAGCATTGTTTATGTCACTGGAATATGTAGTCATATAAACAATACTATTTTGATTCAAATCTTGTACTTCTCTTTGTATTTCATCAAATGATAGATTGTTCCAATTAATAATCCTAATGTCAGGATCGAAACTCCTAATTGTTTCATTCATAAGCTGTCCTGTAGATAAACCGCTTTCCGAATTATCATATAGCAAATATATTTCTTCTATCTGTGGATTTACTTCTACTGCCAGCCTTAATGTATCTATTGGATCAATCTCTTCAGCAACACCAGTAACGTTCTTATGATCCTTTATTAATGTTTTTATTCCCTCTGAGTTTACACCACTAAATACAATTGGAGCATCTGAAAATATCTCATTTCTATAATCTAGCGCAAAGCTAAGAGCAGCATCATCTGTGGTAATAATCAAATCCCACTGCTTTCCATCGTATTTATATTTATAGTATTCATATAGATAGTTCCAGTTTTCATTTGAATTAAAATTCTTCCAATCCATAAACTCAACGGACATTGATACATTCTCACCACTTGATTTTAGCCCACTTATAACTCCATCTGATTGCTCATGAGTCCAGTTAAAGCTAGTGTGATATGAATTTAGTACTAAAACATTATTTTGATTATCTTCTTCAGCTTTAATACCATACGAAAAAATGTTGCTAAAAAGCAACAGAATAGATATTAATAATATTAATATATAAGGCTTCCTTCTAACATGATTTCGACATTCTCGCAATCTTCTACCTCTTCAATATCTATTAAAAACTGAACATTAGTGGGGTAAAAATACAATAATAATCTCTTATTGGTGTTTATTATATCCCTTTTTCGACAATATATCAATTGGATATGTTTATTTCTTAGGCTTCATGAATAAATACAATCCAAGCGGTAGCAAAAATATACTAATCAATTGAGATGTTGATATATTAAAGACTATACCTCTTGAAATATCTCCTCTAAGGAATTCTAATAAAAATCGCATTATTGAATAATAAATAATATATATGCCAATCGCTTTGCCAGGTTTTCTCTCACGTCTGGTATAAAGAATTAGTAAAATACCTGCGGTAATATTAAATATGCTTTCGACTAATTGTATTGGAAACAAGGGGATACCGCCTGGAGCAACCGTGGAATGCTCAAAAACTATATGGAAAGGTCCCTCATAATGCATCCCATAGCAGCAGCCGGCAAAGAAACATCCAATACGACCTATCCCGTGAATAATTGGTATAGAGGGTGCCATAAGATCCAGTAGCATCATAAAATCTATTTTATACATCCTACTATATATGTAAAACCCAATTACAGCGCCAATTAACCCGCCATAAAATACAAACCCTTTAGAGAGAACTTGGTTTAATATCTTAATATCAGATATTATCACATTCCAATTTTTTATTATATGAGGAATGATAGTAATAATGTATAAGAGCTTAGCCCCTACTACTAAGCCTATTCCCCCATAGCAGGAAGAAAATATGACATCATCCTTGCTTATATTATATTTACTACGTCTTAATATGGCTATCATGACACCGATAATAATACCCAAGGTTATCATAAGTCCATACATAGCTATTGTCTTTCCAAAGACGGTTATCGTCGGTAACATATAATCCTCCATGATAATCTATAAGTATTTTGCAGTAGATACGGAGGATTTTACCTCCCCTAAAAAGAAAAGGCTCATGCAAAAATATGCAAAAGCCCTTTTGAATAAATTAGTTTTATATACTAAAAAGGTAAAAATGCTAGTGAAGCAAAACATGCAGCGCATGCTATTAAAGATATGGTACATAGTGCAAGACCAATAATACTTAGAATTACGCCTGCTTTTGCTTTACCATCTTCGGGATTCTCTTTCTTGGCGGAGATACCAAGCACAAGGCCTATAATAGCTAGAATCATTCCAATAAATGCAAAAGATCCAACGAAAATAAATACTAGACTTATTATTCCTAAAACCAATGATGCTGTTGCTTTTCCTTCACTCCTGTTATCCATTTTTGTTACCCCCTATTATATGATATTATGAAATTAAATAATTCAAACAAATTATACCAATATACAAATATAATGTCAATAATATGGGGTATAAATTATGTTGACTTGAATTAATAGAAGGTTATCTACTTATTTCTCTCTCATACTCTTTCTTTCATTAAGAATTATCCTATCTAAGACTGCCTTATATACAAGAACAATCTGGGCATCAATATAACAGAACTTGTTTGATATAAACTCATATGCTTTGTAGGTAAAGCTTATATTAATTAGTACTAATGATATTGCAGTAAGCTCCGGACTCATTGCTCTAAATATTAAATATACGGATGCCAATATATAGACTAAAAATGCGAATAGAAAATTCTTACTAATACGAAAAGCTAGAAGCATAGTATCATTAAGTCTGTTATGCATCTTTGATATAGCCTTAAGATCACGGGAACTTAACTTTTCATACATATCATTAAAAATTGTTTGACTATCATTCGTACGACTATCTACATTCTTTTTAATAAAGGATGAATAACGGTGATAATTTATTTCACCTAATTCCTTTCTGATAAGTTTCTTAAATACATTTGCCATAAAACCAACTCCTTAAAAATAAATGGCCTTCTATCTCAAATTTACTTCAAATAAATCAAACGTTTGTTACTACTATTATTCGCATAGGACACTAAATAAAACTCTGTAATTGATGTAACAACTTCCTTATAATTGAATTATACCAAAATCGACAGCATTATCCTACATCTTTTTCATAATATTATATGATATAAGTAGCAAAACAGCCACTACATCTAATAAAGGATGTCGTATTTTCAAGTATTTAATAAATATAAAAGCCTGTATTATCATATATTTTTTTTGATAATAACAGGCTGGATTATACTAACGTAACACCTTTTTAATAAATTCAAATTTGCCATCTGTATAAGGCATATAGCGGAAAGGGAGGTCTATTTTAGTACTTTGACGAAAAACGCTTCTGTAATGAGAAAATGTTTCAAAGCTTTTTTTACCATGATAACTTCCCATACCTGAGGCTCCCACCCCACCAAAGGGAAGTCTGGGGTTTGCAAAGTGCAAGATTGTATCATTTATACAGCCTCCTCCAAAGGAACAAGCACTAAGCATCTTGTTAATTGTCCACTTATCCTCTGAGAATATATAAAGTGCCAAAGGCTTAGGGAATGACTTTATGATATTGATACACTTATCTATTCTCTCGTAGGTAATTATGGGAAGGATTGGACCAAATATCTCCTCCTTCATAATAGGGCTATCTAAACCTACCTGATCTATCAATGTCGGCATAATAAAACGTCTCTCATCATCATATTGGCCTCCATCTATGATATGTTCCTCTGCCATTAATTTTTTTAGCCTATCGTAGTGATTTTCTGTTATAATAGTGACCATATCTGACATATCACCATCCGGAAAGAATCTTAGTAATTCCGCTTTATATTCCTTTACAAACTCTTCTTTCACACTCTTATGAATCAGCAAATAGTCTGGTGCCACACAAGTTTGTCCTCCGTTGGTTACCTTGCCAAATGCTATTCGCCTGGCCGCAAGCTTGATATTAGCCGTATTATCCAAAATCACAGGACTCTTTCCACCAAGTTCCAGTGTTACAGGTGTCAAGTGCTTTGATGCCGCTTCCATTACTACCTTGCCTACAGCAGGGCTTCCTGTAAAGAATATATAGTCAAACTCCTCCTTAAGTAGCGAGGTGTTCTCTTCTCTTCCTCCCTCGACTACAGCTATATAATGAGATGGAAAAGCTTCTGATAAAATCTCTTTTAAGGCTTTACTTGTAGCCGGAGCATATCCAGAGGGCTTAAGTATAGCGGTATTTCCAGCGGAGATTGCACCTATTAGGGGTTCAATACATAGGTTTATAGGATAATTCCAAGGTGCCATAATAAGTGTCACCCCATGGGGCTCAGGTGAGCGAAAGCAGCTACCAGGAAGCTGTCCAAGAGAGGGAATGACCGGTTGCTTATTCATCCAACGATGAAGACGCTTTCTATGAAAATTAATCTCATCCAAAACAATTCCAATTTCACATAAATAAGATTCGAATTTTGATTTGTTTAAATCCGATGCCAGTGCATCATAAAGCAGATCCTCATTATTCAGTATGGCATTTCTTAACCTGACTAAAGCCTTCATACGAAAAGAATAGCTTTTTGTTTTCCCCGTACTATAAAATTTTTTCTGTGCTTTTACTATATTTTGAATCAAAACTTTCACTCCTTACATAGATGAAACGCTCATAATTGTTATAATGTCTTCATTATACCACAAAATATTAACAGTTTGTTCATAATCTATCCACACAAACATCATA
>CAZDWP010000080.1:0-8092 GCA_964508985.1 uncultured Herbinix sp.
CTCCCACTCTGATACATTCTAAGCTATAGAGTGCATTCTTGAAAATTAGGTTGTACGTGATTTCAATTTCATTTTCTCTTACAGAAGTAGTTTTGGTTCTTAATGACTGCATAATATGCAATAAGGCCACCCCTTTTAGTATAGTATTTAAGGTCTGTCAATAACCTTATAAGACATAATAATTATATCAGCAAAACAAAGATATTTATATATTGATTATTGCTTTTTCCCATGTAATTAATGCAATAGAATCCATATAGCACCAATTTCTTATACATAAGTTGTATGTACTAGAGAATCATACCATTAATGATAATAATAGGGTTAATCAATATAATTATATATATACAATAAAGGACAAGATTTTCAAAATGTTGTATAGACACACCATTTTTTTTGACTCAATCTTATCCTTAATGCACTCCCATATTTAGAATTAGGGAACTTCTTATTTATTTATTAAATTATTAATATGGTTCTTATACTTCTATTCCATCTTGCTGTGCCATCTGTCTATAGATTTCGTACTTTACCTTAGCATGCTTTTCAGCTTGCTCAAATAACTCTTCTGCCATGTCAGGAAATGCTTTGGCCAAGGAGCTGTAACGAACCTGTCCCATAATGAAATCCCTGAAGCTTTCTGTAGGCTCCTTTGAATCAAGAATAAAAGGGTTTTTACCTTCCTGTCTTAATATGGGATTGTATCTATAAAGATGCCAATATCCGGAAGCTACAGCCTTCTTTATGTTTTCCATACTTCTTCCCATTCCCTCCTTAATACCATGATTAATGCAGGGTGAATAGCATATTATTAGTGATGGTCCTTTATAGCTCTCAGCTTCTCTTAGTGCTTTTATTAGCTGTGTGTTATCAGCATGGATTCCGACCTGAGCTACATAGACATTTCCATAGGTCATCATCATCCTTCCAAGATCCTTTTTACCCTGCTTCTTACCGGATGCAGCAAATTTAGCAATTGCAGCTGTAGGTGTTGCCTTAGATGCCTGACCACCAGTATTAGAATACACCTCGGTGTCAAATACAAGTACATTTACATCCTCTCCTGAAGCAAGGACATGATCTAGTCCTCCATAGCCAATGTCGTAAGCCCAACCATCACCGCCTACAAGCCAAATCGATCTTTTAGTTAGATAATCCCTATTCTCTTTTATATTATTAACAAGATCTACTATCTCTATATCGGTTGAGGTAAAATTCTCAAGTACATCCAAAACCTTTCTACCGGCCTCATCTGAAGCATCTCCATCCTCTTTATAATGGATCCAGTCATGAAGAGCTTCTTTTATCCTCTCCTCTACATTCATACCATTCAGCAATCTCATGGACTCTTCTAGCTTATTTCGTATCTGCTTCACCCCGAGATACATACCATAGCCATATTCAGCATTATCCTCAAATAAGGAATTAGCCCATGACGGTCCTTTACCCTCATGATTTTTGGTATATACCATGCTTGGTGCAGATGCACCCCATATAGACGAGCAGCCTGTTGCATTGGCAATCATCATCCTCTCTCCGAATAGCTGCGTTACCAGCTTGATATAAGGTGTCTCACCACATCCTGCACATGCTCCTGAGAACTCTATCAGTGGTTTCTTAAACTGGCTGTCTTTAAATGATTGTCCATATGATAGATTTTCCTTAAATCTAACGTGAGTAGAAGCATATTTCCAGTTGATTACTTGATCTGGTAGCTGAGTCTCAATAGGTTTCATAATTAAAGCTTTGCCCTTAGCGGGACATACATCCGCACAGTTACCACATCCTGTACAATCCATGGGCGTAATCTGAATCTTGTAATGTAGCCCTTTAAATGCCTTTCCTTTAGCTTCCTTTGTAACAAATGTATCTGGTGCATTTTTAAGCTCCTCATCATCTAATAGAAATGGTCTTATGACAGCATGGGGACACACGTAAGCACATTGATTACATTGAATACAACGCTCCTCTATCCATTCGGGAACATTAACCGCAATGCCTCGTTTTTCATAGGCTGTAGTACCTGAGGGAAAGGTCCCATCCTCTATTCCTGAAAATGCACTGACAGGAAGCTCACCTCCCTCAAGCTTTGACATCGGACGCATAATTGTATTTATAAATTTTGATTCCTTAGTCTCTGCGTCTTTGTTATCAGTACTATCTAACCAACTTCCAGGTATCTTGATTTCCTGCACAGCTTGAATTCCTTCATCTACGGCTTTATGATTCATGGTAACGACCTTTTCACCTTTTTTACCATACATTTTACTTATAACATCCTTCAGCTCCTTAATATATACATCCTCAGGTAAGAGCTTAGTTAGCTTAAAAAAGGCACCCTGCATAACCATATTTATTCTATTACCTAGTCCAATCTCATCAGCAATCTTTATAGCATTAACCGTATAAAAATGAGCCTTTTTCTTTGCAAGCTTTTGCTTCATAATTGCAGGAAGATGCTCTTCAAGCTCATTTTCTTCCCACTGTGTATTAAGAACAAATATACCATTTGGCTTTAAGCTTTCCACCATATCATATTTATTAACATATGATGGATTATGACATGCAACATAATCAGCGCTGTTAACCAGATAAGTAGAACGAATAGGCTGACTCGAGAAACGTAGATGAGATACTGTTATTCCTCCTGATTTCTTAGAATCATAGTCAAAATATGCTTGAACATTCATATCTGAATGATCACCGATAATTTTTATCGCTTGTTTATTGGCACCAACAGTACCATCGGAGCCAAGACCCCATATCTGACAAGCCTTCATATCCTCAGGCTCCGCATCGAAATATTTAACACTTGAAAGAGATGTCTTCGTAACATCATCAATTATCCCTATTGTAAATGAATTCTTTGGCTGATCCTCTTTTAAATTTTCGTATACTGCAGCTATTTGATTAGGAGTTGTATCCTTTGAAGCCAGTCCATATCTTCCTCCAACTATAATCGGTGGATTAGGTATATCCTTATAGGCTGAGCACACATCCACATATAGTGGCTCTCCAACCGCTCCCGGCTCCTTTGTACGATCAAGAACGGCAATCTTCTTTACGGATGAAGGAATCATTTCTAATAAATGTGAAACCGAGAAGGGTCTATACAATCGTACTATAACAAGACCATATTTCTCACCCTTATTATTATAATAGTCAATGGTTTGCATTATTGTCTCTGTTACCGATCCCATGGCAATGATGATTTGTTCTGCATCTGGATCTCCATAGTAATCAAACAAATGATAATGTCTTCCGGTACGCTCTGCCATCTTATCCATATATTCTTCAACAATTGGAATCAAATCATAGTAAAAGTGATTAGAAGCTTCACGTCCCTGGAAATATATATCTGAATTTTGCGCAGTTCCTCTTATAAATGGTTTATTAGGTGAAAGAGCACGATCTCTAAAAGCCCTTACGGCATCCATATCAATTAGCTCTCCATAATCCTTATATTCCAAAAGCTCAACTTTTTGTATCTCATGGGATGTCCTAAATCCATCAAAGAAATGAACAAAGGGTAGTCTTCCTTTTATAGCGGCAAGATGGGCTATCGGGGCTAAGTCTGCAACCTCCTGTACAGACCCAGAAGCAAGAAGTGCACATCCGCTTTGTCTGACAGCCATCACATCCTGATGATCTCCAAAAATACTCAGAGCATGAGTCGCGATAGCTCTGGCACTTACATGAAGTACACCTGGAAGAAGTTCTCCTGCAGTCTTGTATAGGTTAGGTATCATTAATAGTAGTCCTTGTGAGGCTGTAAATGTTGTAGATAGGGCTCCGGCCTGTAGTGATCCATGAAATGCACCACTTGCTCCTGCCTCTGACTGCATTTCTACTACATTTACTGTTTGTCCAAATATATTTTTTCTTCCACCTGCAGCCCATTCATCCGTAGATTCTGCCATACCCGATGAAGGAGTAATCGGATAAATAGATGCGACCTCTGTAAAAGCATAAGCTACATGTGCTGCAGCTGTGTTTCCATCCAATGTCATCAAAAGTTTTGCCATTTCATTCTCTCCTTCTACAATTTGCTTCCATCATCTACCCATTCCTTGGCATCTATGATATCCTCTTCTGAGGGTTTTCCAACCTGATCAACCTTGTAATAGCCTTCAAAATTCTGCCAGGCAGCTGTTCCCTCTTTATTTGTTGGTTGAATTTTACCTAATCGCTTGTTATCCTTGTGTTCGGAATTAAATTTATCATTTACCTTCATAAGAAACCTCCTTTTGCATTTTGATTCTGATATATTCATTGTTTCCTTATTTATATATATCTATTACCTGATAGACTAAAAATTAATCACATGAAAGAGTTTCGTCTTTCTTATTCAATAAAAAAGTACTGTTTCATTATCATGAAACAGCACAGTAATAGCTTTATACACTCTTATTTACTTATGTATAATATCCCTAATGTATTAGGACCGCAATGACTGGAAATAACTCCACCAGCACGGGTTATTAGAATTTCCTTAAACACATTCAAATCTTCGAGATACTGCTTAACGTCTTCAATAACTTGACTGTCACAGCCTGAATGGGTAATAAATACTCTATCAGGAACGGCATCTAATAATTGGTCCTTTCGATCCTGAACATATTTTAAGAGGGCTGATTTTATATTACCTCTATACTTCTTACCCACAACCATTTTACCCTCATTTACCACAATCTCGGGCTTAAGCCTTAGGGTATTTGCTAAAAGAGCCGCAACGCCTGAGCACCTTCCACCACGGTGGAGAAAAGTCAAGGTATCTATAACAAAGCTTGCTCTTACTTTTGAATTTATATCATTTGTATCCTTTAAGATATCCTCTACAGATGCACCATTCTTAGCCAATACGGCGGCACGAAGAACCTGAAGCCCTATTCCTGTTGAAAGGTTCTTTGAATCTACGACAAACAGCTTTTTGTATCCCAGATTCTCGCCTGCCAGCCTCATAATATTGCATGTTGCAGACATTGCTTCAGATATTCCGAAAAATATGATATCTCTTTCCTCTTTTATGAAAGGTTCTATAAATGCTATAGCATCACCAATAGTCGGTGCAGCAGTCTTTGGTGTCTGACCAGTCTTATTAGACCATTTATATATTTCATCCGGAAGTACCTCTGTGCCATCCTTTTTTGTTATATCTCCCATCGAAATCATTAATGGTATAACACTAATATCATATGTCTCCAATATATCTTTTGATAAATCACAGGTACTATCAGCCACAATTTTTATGATACTCATCAATTCTCTCCTTATCCTTATCATATAAAATCAAGATGTCATAGTATACAACATCAAAACTTTATAGAATTTGATAAGATAATCATAGTGTTAAAACCATATGTTGTCAACACAATTAGGACTTATTAAGATTCCTCTGATACTAGTCTTTTTTCGCCTTCAAGGGCCTTAATCGGTGCAATATTTTGTGTGAATTCCAGGGTTCCTATATAACTACCATCCTTATCTCTTACTGCAAAATAACGGATTAAAGTATATTTATCCCCCATCTTAATCCAGAAATCTTCATGATCCTTCTTACCAGATATTAAATCCTCTACAATTTTCTCAACAATGTGAACACTGGCAGGCGGATGACAATTTGATACTGCTCTTCCTATAACAGCCTTTGTTCTTGGGAAAATACGCTCTGTTCCTTGTGAGAAGTATTTAACAAGTCCATCCTTATCTACAAAGGTTATATCTACGGGCATGGTATTAAGCATTGCTTCTAATTCCTTTTGCGATAGAGTACCGGTCTCGAAATTAATATACTCACCTGCCTCCTCACCACTTTTTACTTGGCTACCATCTTGTGATGCATCGTCAGGTTTCTTTGCCTCTTGCTTAGTTTTCTCTTCTATATTAATGCGAACAGGCTTCCACTGTCTTTTGGGCTCATATAAGCAGTAACCTAGTTCAAGACTTTCTTTGGCTATCTTCAACCATTCATCTTCACTTAATGTTTCCTGTGCCATAGGGAACAATATGTTTTCTTCCTTAAAAATCATTTCAGGGACACGGTCTATAGCCGCGTTTGCTTTGGCCAATAGATCCTTAGCTTCAATATCGGGGTCTTTTAATGAAGATAAAACATTCTTAATGTCCTCTCTGATTTCATCGTCGACTCCCCACATTACCTTAGGAGGCCCTGTTATCTCATACTTTTCAAGATAGGGAAATAGTAGATTTTCTTTCCTCAGATAATGCCTATCTAGTTCATAGAGCCTTGTAAATTCTGACAACATCTTTTCTCTAAGGTCCGGACTATCACTGTTCTCAAGCTCACTTAGAAGTGGTTTAATAGTTTTATCCATCAAACGTTCTAGTGCACGATTTTCCATTTTAAAAGTATGGATAGGATGGCCAGAAATATCAGCAGGATTTTCAGGCATATGAATCTCCTCGATAGATCCCTTAAAGACCGCCGCATGTACATCACAAAGCCTCTGTACCTCTGTTACAGCTAATCCTTCCTTTATTAATTGGTTTTCCATCATAGAGATTTCTGATGCTGATACACCCTCAATTAATTTTTCGAATCTTTCCTTAACCTCATCAACCGTCTTTCCATCATGAAGCTCCATAATGAGCTCCTTTAGAACCTTTTGCCTGTGTTCTCTGTTATTGATATACTCGCTCATGTATTTCCTCCTTCTACTTCATCAAATACGCCCTTACAGGTGCAGCCTCTGCCCCAGGAATATATATAGGTGCAGCACTTAGTAAGTATTCGCCTTCCTCTATATCCTTAAGCATTAGTCCTTCTAGAATCATTACATCAGAATCAAATAAACTTATATGGGTCTCATGATTAGGTTGAGCCCTTTCTATTCCAAGAGAATCTATTCCGACACCCTTTATTTTGAGCTTTGACAGATATTCAGCTCCGTCCTTATCAACATATACAAAATCTGTTTCCAATATATCCTCAAATGAATTTCTAGTCTTAAGAAGGATAAAATCATCCTCCATGATATCAAATCTCATCAGATCCTTGTCTGTAATCTTTTCTTTTACATCGGTAAGATCAAGTACTCTGCATTTAGTTATAACCTTAGATAACTCCAGCTCTTCAAGAGTATAACCATCGGGTATCATATGTTTTGGGGTATCGAGATGGGTTCCGGTGTGAAGGTTAAGCTCCAGCCTGGTTTCATAGGCAGAACCTGTTGAAAAATCACCGTCAATACTTATAATCGGCCTTTTATATTCCATACTCTTATATACAGGCATGGAATAAGAAATCGGCATGGATATATCAATTATCTTTATATCATTTGTATTTATTATCATATGTTCCACCACTTCCTTCCATCCTTTGCTAATAACTCGAATGCTCTGATAGGCCCCATGGACCCAGCATCATAATTTGGAAATTTAACGTTGATTTGTTCTCTGTAGCTAATTATTCTGTCCGCTACAGTCCAAGCAGCCTCGACTTCATCCCATCTAGAGAATAGAGTTGAGTCTCCTCTTAATATGTCATATATGAGTCTTTCATATGCTTCAGGTGTATTTCCTTGGGTCGGACTCACGTGGCTCGTATCCATCTTAGTAGGAACAATACCATGATGCGTATTAAAATCCTTTGTGTTAAATTGAAAAAACACACCCACATTTGGTTGAATTCTAATCACCAAAAGATTGGGTTCCTGTGTATTCTTATCTTTAAAATACAATATGTTTGGTAAATCCTTAAACTGAATAACAATCTCAGCACCGTAACTACCAAGCCTTTTACCTGTTCTAATATAGAATGGGGTACCTGCCCAGCGAAAATTATTAACAAAAAGCTTTAAGGCTACAAAGGTCTCTGTACCTGAATCCTCAGGAACGTTTATCTCTTCATTGTATCCGACTACTGGTTTTCCATTGATAATGCCCTTCCCATATTGGCCGAATACAACACTGTTCTTAAGAAATTCAGGAGAAATATCCTCTATAGCTTCAATAACCTTAAGCTTCTCCGTGCGAATGGAATCAGTATTAAGATTAACCGGAGGTTCCATTGCTACCAGGGAAAGAATCTGCATAATATGGTTTTGTATCATATCCCTCATGGCGCCTGAAT
>CAZDWP010000081.1:0-4966 GCA_964508985.1 uncultured Herbinix sp.
AACAGGACATATAACAGGAAAAATATCCTGATAATAATAATTACTATATTTCTGGCAACTTTAGGACTAACAGGAAGACTAGTTTATCTGATTATCTTTAAATCAGAGGATTATGCAGTCCGTGCAAAGGCACTTCACGAAAGAGAGAGACCGATTAAGGCAGAACGTGGCAGCATCTATGATATTAACGGTATAGAAATTGCTACGAATAAACCGGTTTGTACTATATCAGTTATCTACAGTCAGATTAAAGAACCTGAGAGAGTCATTAAGGTACTATCGGATGAACTGGGATTAAGTGAGGAAAATGTAAGAAAGAGAGTAGAGAAGCGCTCCTCAATTGAGCGAATCAAGTCTAATGTAAATAAGGAAATTGCCGATAGAATCAGGGAATATAAGCTTGAAGGTGTAATGCTGGATGAGGATTATAAACGTCATTATCCATATGACAGCCTAGCTTCCAAGGTTATTGGATTTACAGGAAGCGACAACCAGGGTGTAATAGGCCTTGAGGTAAAATACGAGAACTATTTAAAGGGAATAAACGGAACAATACTTACGTTGACAACCGCATATGGTGTAGAGATTGAAAATGCCGCCGAGGATAGAATAACTCCGCAGCCAGGGAATAATCTGCATCTGAGCCTTGATGTAAATATACAAAAATATGCTGAGCAGGCTGCCTATAGTGTTATGGAGGCAAAGAGTGCTAATAACGTTAAGCTCATAGTTATGAATCCCCAGGACGGCCGGATATATGCAATGGTAAATGCACCAGAATTTAATCTAAACGATCCCTATAGCCTGATAAATGAAATAGCAGAGGATTATATAGGTGAGACCCTAAGCTCTGAAAAGCTTAATGAACTACTAAACGGCATGTGGCGAAATGCCTGTATCAGTGACACCTATGAGCCGGGCTCGGCATTTAAGATAGTTACAGCCACTGCAGCTTTAGAGGAACATGTGGTAGGATTAGATGACAGGTTCTTTTGTCCAGGATATAAGAGGGTAGAGGACAGGATTATAAGATGTCATAAAGCAGGCGGTCATGGAAGTCAGAATTTTGTAGAAGGTATAAAAAACTCCTGCAATCCAGTATTTATGGAAATTGGTGCAAGAGTAGGAGCTAAGAAGACCTATGAATATTATAAAAAGCTTGGTCTCTTTAACAGAACTGGAGTAGATATTCCCGGTGAAGCTAATTCAATAATGCATAATATAGATATTATCGGCGCAGTTGAGCTTGCAACTATGTCATTTGGACAGTCCTTTCAGATTACACCCTTGCAACTTCTTACCGCTGGCAGTGCCATAGTAAACGGAGGAACCCTAGTAACACCTCATTTTGGAGTAGAGATAAAAGCACCTGATGGAAGAACAGTAAAAACACTTGAGTATGAGACCAAGGACAATGTTATAAGTAAAGAGACGTCAGAGATTATGAAGCAACTCTTGGAGGCTGTAGTATCCGATGGTACGGGTAGAAGAGCATACCTTCCCGGCTATCGTGTAGGAGGTAAGACAGCAACATCCGAAAAACTACCTAGAAGAACGGGTAAGTATATATCCTCATTTATAGGATTTGCACCGGCAAATGATCCTCAGGTTATAGCACTTATCCTTATAGATGAACCAGTGGGAATATATTATGGAGGAACCATAGCAGCTCCGGTTATTGCGGGGTTATTCGATAACATACTTCCTTATATGGGAATAGAAGCCAAATATACAGAGGAGGAGCTAGAGAAGTATCAGGTTGGTTCATTACTGGTTCCTGATTTTATAGGTAAGACAAAAAAAGAAATGAAAGATCTTCTAAAGATATATGAATTCGGAGATGTCTATAGCTCGGGTGAGGGAGATGTCGTAACAGAACAATTTCCGCCTCCTGGAGATAGTGTAAATAGAAAGAGCGGCTTAGTGCTCCACTACTGAGCGGTACCAGGTACCGTACCTGGTACCAATTTAATATTGTTATTTACAAGGTAATAAAGTATAATAGCTAGGTTCGTACATGGCATACTTATATGCTATGTATAAATCTGTATATAACTACATAAGAAGAAGCCAATAGATAGGCGGATAGGAGCTTGTATGAACTTTTCAAATTTTCAGGTTATATTGCCAGTTATAATTTCATTTACTATCTGTGTGGTATTATGTCCTTTATTAATACCGTTTTTAAGACGAATGAAGTTTGGGCAGTTTGTCAGAAATGACGGACCGGAATCTCACTTAAAAAAGTCAGGTACACCGACCATGGGTGGTATTATTATTGTTCTTAGTATTTCTGTAACATGTCTATTCTATCTTAAGGATAATAAGGAGATTATACTGGTGCTGTTTGCCACTATAGGCTTTGGTATCATCGGATTTTTGGATGATTACATAAAAGTAGTGATGAAACGCTCCATGGGTCTACGGGCTTGGCAAAAGCTAGTGGGACAAATTCTAGTTACAGCAATATTGGGCTTTTATTTGGTTAATTATGTAGAGGATGTTACTTTGATGCTAATACCTTTTTCAGGTGGAAAATACTTGGATATTTCATATCTATTTATACCGATGATGTTTATTGTTGTGCTTGGTACCGTAAACGGCTCGAATTTTACCGATGGATTAGATGGACTCGAATCGAGTGTAACTGTTCTTATAGCAACATTCTTTACAGTGGTATCGATAGGCATGAATAGCTCAATATCTCCGATTTGCGGAGCTGTAGCAGGAAGCTTATTGGCATTTCTGTTATACAATGTATATCCAGCCAAGGTGTTTATGGGTGACACAGGTGCACTAGCTTTAGGAGGATTTGTGGCATCGGCAGCATATATACTTAGGATGCCCTTATTTATCGTATTAATAGCTTTGGTATATTTAGTAGAGGTAATATCGGTAATCCTTCAGGTAGGCTATTTTAAGCTTACAGGAGGAAAAAGACTATTTAGAATGGCACCTATCCATCATCACTTTGAACTTAAAGGATGGTCGGAGACCAGAGTTGTTGCTGTTTTTTCAATCATAACTACTATTTTATGCTTGATTGCATTAATGGGTATTAATTAGTTTTTGGTGGAGGATAAATCCTCCGTTGCTGGTGATATAAAGTTATAGTTTTTGTGGAGGATTGGAATGGAGCTTAAGGATAAGAGAGTTCTGGTATTTGGTGCAGGAAAAAGTGGAATATCAGCGACGAGGTTACTGCAAAGAATCGGTGCGACAGTTCTATTATATGATGGAAATGAAGACTTAAACATAAGAATCCTTGAGAATAAATTCGATATAAGCCCGGAGATTTATGCTGGGACCATCCCTAAGGACAAACTAGATCAGATTAGTTTGATGATTATAAGTCCCGGGATAGCTATAGATCATCCTTTCGTAAAAGAGGTAGAAGAAAAGGGGATTCCCATATGGGGTGAGATAGAATTAGCTTATCGTTACTGTAAAGGAAAAATTATTGGAATTACAGGAACTAACGGAAAGACAACCACAAGCTCCTTAGTGGGAGAAATATTGAATGCCTTCTTTAAAGATGTATATGTTGTAGGAAATATAGGCTATCCATTTACTGACATCGTTTTGGAGACCACAGACGAATCGGTTACCGTAATTGAGATTAGTAGCTTTCAGATGGAGACAATACACGAGTTTCAGCCTGATATAAGTGCGATACTAAACATAACACCAGACCATTTAAACAGACATCATACGATGGAAAAATATATTAATTTGAAAAAAAGCATAGCAGTAAATCAGAATAAGAGTAACCTATGCATTCTTAATTATGAGGATAGCCATACAAGAGAAATTGGCACTGAGCTAGAAAGCCGGATTATGTATTTTTCCAGTGAGCATGTACTGGAATATGGATTATATCTAGACGGTGACGACATCCTATATAAGAAGGGTGATCTTATAGAACAGGTATGTAATGTTAATGAGCTTAGAGTCTTAGGCAAGCATAGCTATGAGAATGTTATGGTAGGAGTGGGAATAGGGCTTGAAATGGGTGTACCCATGGATGTAATACGTCAGACCATTATTTCATTTAATGCGGTTGAGCATAGAATAGAATATGTCGATACTATAGATGGAGTAAGTTATTATAATGATTCAAAAGGAACAAACCCTGATGCATCAATAAAAGCGGTTCAAGCCATGAAGAGTCCTACCATTTTAATAGGCGGAGGCTTCGATAAGGGCCTTGTCTTTGATGAATGGGTTACATCCTTTAATGGGAAGGTGAAAACTCTGGTGCTTATGGGAGAAACCAGAGAAATGATTGCAGATGCAGCTAGAAAACAAGGCTTTAATAATATAATTATGGTAAATGATCTAAAAGAGGCAGTTCGGATAAGTGCCGAAAAAGCAGAAGATGGAGACGTGGTGCTACTGTCTCCGGCATGTGCAAGCTGGGGTATGTTCGAGAACTATGAACAACGTGGCAGAATGTTTAAGGAGTATGTAAGAGAATTGCAGGGGTAAAGAATGGAGATTATATGGCAAGAACAGCAGGTGAAACAAAAAGAGGAAAACTTCATAGCTATTATGATTATAGTCTGCTATTTTTAGTCCTATTTCTTGTGTGCTTTGGGTTAGTTATGATATATAGTACATCCTCCTATAATGGTCAGAGAGTTCACGGAGATGCTACATACTATCTAGCTAGGCAGGCTCTACTCGGGGGAGCGGGCATTCTTATAATGCTGTTCGTATCCAAAATTGACTATAGGCTATACATAAAAAAACTACCTATAATTAAAATTAGACCTATAACTATACTGTATTTTATGTGTATATTCCTCCAAATCGCTGTAATTCTATTTGCTGAAGAAGTTAAAGGAGCAAAGCGATGGATTGAAGTTCCAGGCCTTGGAAGGTTCCAACCTTCTGAGCTTTCGAAAATTGCGGTTATATTAGTTGCAGCATACATAGTCAATCTGGCACCAAGAAAGCTGGATAA
>CAZDWP010000081.1:4976-8087 GCA_964508985.1 uncultured Herbinix sp.
GATATGGGGGTTCTTACGAGTAGCATTGTTCATAGCACCATTACTTGGACTCGTTATTGCGGAGAACTTTTCTACAGGATTGATTATTGGACTTATATTTGTAGCAATCTGTTTTGTAGCAAGTAAGAAGAAGGCATATTTTATTATATCGGGAATAGTTATGGGAGCACTTGCCTCCCTGATGATATTTTTTGTTGACTTTAGATCAGACCGTTTAGATGCATGGTTAAATGTAGAGACCCATGAGAAAGGCTATCAGATTCTTCAGGGATTGTATGCTATAGCCTCTGGAGGAATATTTGGTAAAGGATTGGGTGAGAGCATGCAGAAGCTGGGATTTATACCGGAATCCCACAATGATATGATTTTTTCGGTTATTTGTGAGGAACTGGGATTGTTTGGAGCCGTATCCTTGATCCTTCTATTTATATTATTAATTTGGCGTATGTTTGTTATTGCTATAAACGCTCCGGACCTATATGGTGGCCTTATTGCTACCGGTGTCTTGGTACATATTGCAGCCCAGGTACTAATAAACATAGCAGTTGTAACAAGCACCATACCCCCAACAGGTATTCCGCTGCCCTTTATCAGCTATGGCGGAAGCTCGCTGATGGTTATCTTGTTTGAAATGGGAATAGTTCTTAGCGTTTCAAATCAGATTAAGGCTCAGAAGTAGATGCGGGTATATGGGTAGACATAGTAATCACGCGGACAAAGGAGATATCATATAGTGGTATTATATTTCCTTCATAGTCTGAGGTGTGCTATGTCGAGTATCAAGGTCATCGGCAGTGGTAAGTTAAAGGGTGAAACAAAAATACAGGGTTCAAAAAATGCAGCATTACCAATAATTGCTGCAACAGTTTTGAATAAGGGTGTTACGATACTAAGGAATTGTCCGAGAATACTTGATGTATTTCATATGATTAATGTACTTAAAGAACTAGGATGTATCACAACCTGGGAGGGCAATACTTTAATTGTGGACACGACTACCATTACATCCTCCAAGGTATCTGAAAGTTCAGTTCAAAAGATGAGAAGTTCGATATTGTTCTTAGGAGCCCTACTTGGAAGAAATCAAGAGGTATCCATAGCTTATCCGGGAGGTTGCTTAATAGGCAAGAGGCCCATAGACTATCATTTAGATTCAATAAAGAGCATGAATGTAAGCCAAGAGTTCCTTGGAGAGGATAAAAGCATAATTCATTGTCATACAGATAAAATCATAGGTACTGATATATTTCTTAAGTTTCCCAGCGTCGGTGCTACACAAAATGTTATACTTACAGCTGTGCTGGCAGAGGGTGTAACCCGGATATTTAATGCGGCGAGAGAGCCGGAGATATTTGAGCTTTGTAACTTTCTGATTTCTGCGGGAGCAAGGATATGTGGAAAAGGAACGGCATTTATCGAGGTTGAGGGAGTAAGTAGACTTCATGATGTGGATTATAGGCTCTCTGCTGATAGAATTGTAGCAGGGACATATATGGCGGCAGTAGCCGCTGCCGGGGGTGATGTAATACTACTGGATACTCCCACACATCAGATAGAATCTGTTATAAGAGTACTTGATAGGGTTGGATGTATCATAAAGACAACCGATGAATATATGAGAATTAGCTGTAATAGAAGGCTGCTTCCATATGAAATACTAAAGACACAGCCTTATCCGGGATTTCCAACTGATATGCAATCTCAATTAATGACAGTCCTATGTCTTGCGGATGGTGAGAGTACAATAGTAGAAGAAATATTTGAATCACGCTTTCAGAATATAAGTGAACTAAGGAAAATGGGAGCAATAATTACCGAGACAGAAAATAAAGCTATTGTCTCAGGAGTAATGCATCTAGAGGGAGCGCAAGTTATAGCCCACGATCTACGTGCGGGAGCAGCTCTCGTAATTGCAGGTGCTGCTGCACAGGGAGAAACAATCATCAGGGAAGCAACCAACATAGAACGGGGGTACGAGGATATTTGCAGAGACTTAAGCAGTCTTGGTGTTAATGTACGGTATTGTAGCGATAATATTCTATAGGAAAAGAGTTTTGCATTTGGATAAATGTTATGCTATATTCTTTGGAACGGAGCAATAATGAGTAAAAAGTTGCGTAGGAAAAATAATAGTGTACTTAAGAGGTTAGGGTTACGCCTGCTGAAATTAACCATTTTCTTGATAATACCGATTATGACTTTTATATATGCTTTTAATTTAAAGGATATAACCGTATCGGGAACCTCAAGATATGATAGTGAACAGATTAAGGAGCGTTTGATAAGCTCAAAAGCAGATAATAACACCCTTGTATTATATTTAAAATATAAATATTTTACAGAAGTACGAATTCCATTTGTGGAGAAGATATCCTTTGAATTAGTAGACAGAAATTCCATTAATATCCATGTGTATGATAAGAGAATTATTGGATGTATAGAGTTTATGGAAGATTATCTTTATTTTGATAAGGATGGCATAATTGTAGAAAGTACATTTAATAGGCTTGATGATATTCCGTTAATTAAAGGACTTAAATACCAGAAAATAGTATTGAATGAAAAACTTGAGGTACAGAGGGAAGAATTATTCGATGTAATACTTAATCTGACGCAGCAAATAGAAAAACGTGAGTTAGAGGTTGACACAATTAGCTTCAATAATAAATATGAAGTAACGGTCGATTTAGGAGACATAAAAGCTATGCTGGGAAAACGAAGTACATATGATGAAATACTTGCTAAATTAAAAAACATAACTTTAGAAGCAAAAGGACAGAAATTAACCGTTGATATGAGAAGCGGAACTGATTATTTCATTGCAAAACCAGTAATACCAGCAGAATAGATAAAAATTTATCAAATAATTAATAAAATCTTAAAATTATGCTTGATTATTTGGGAATTTAAAGATATCATATATATTAGGATTAGATACAATAAGTTGTATGAGGTAAAATATTTGTGCCAAGATAATGTGGTTTAATGTGGTAATAATTTATAGATGTAAATGCAGTAATTTTTATTAATGAAAGAATACGATGAAGGAGGAATTAACCTTGCTTGAAATAAGAACAAATGAGGCGGACAATACTGCAAAAATACTTGTTA
>CAZDWP010000082.1:0-7934 GCA_964508985.1 uncultured Herbinix sp.
AAAACATATATTGTTGAACAATTCCCGCATATCCTTTATACTGCATAGGGTCAAATCTATCCTGATAATATTCTGACAGGACTCTTTTTATCCAGACATCTATTGGAAATGCTTCTATATGATGTAGGCCATATAAGGATATGCAATTAGCAACCTTATCTCCAATTCCTTTAATACCTTTTAATGCTATTACAGCCTCCTCATGGCTGTCGATTTTAAGTGAGTCCAAGTCAATATCACCCATAACAACCGCACGGGAAGCCCCAATAATATACTCATCTCTATATCCCATTTTCAAGTCCCTAAGGTCTTCTCTTTTTGCTTTAGCTAGTATATCCGGTGAAGGAAATGCATAGTTGACAATACCAGTAGCATTATCCTCTAAGCGTTTTCCATAGGTCTCACATATTCTCTCAATACAAGTCTTAATGGATGGAATGTTCTTATTCTGAGAGATAATAAAACTTATAAGCATCTCAAAGGGCTCCTGTCTTAATATACGTATTCCACTTCCGTAAGAAGCAGCTTCCTTTAAAAAGACATCAGTGCCTGAGGTCAGCTCCTCAGTAATCCTACCATAATCATAATCAAGATCAAAATAATCCTTCCAGATTAATTCATAGTCTTTCTGGCTGCAAGATATATCTATAACATCCTCCTCTATCTGCTCAAGCTCTATGTAACGGTCAAATGCAATTAAGCTATATTTGTTTTCCAATATGGGATTCATACGAAAGCATTGACCCGAATCGGCAATCTGTCTTATGTTAAAATTCTTATTACTTATTCTCATAGTTACCTCATTAAGTGATAATCATTAGTTACTCATTTAATTATAAAAGCGTTTGTAGAATACTACAAGAGCTAAATATTTATTAGATTCTTATATAAATATTGACAACATCCCACTTATAAGTATAAAATTAGTGATATAACGTATCAATGCTTTACAGTAACAAAGCATAATGCATTTTAGAAAAAAATAAATAATGAAAAGGAAGAGATAATATGGGACATACTTCATACAACCCCTATGAATCAGCACAACAACAATTTAATCATGTTGCAGACCAAATCGGACTTGATGCATCAACCCGTGAGCTCTTAAGACAGCCCAGCCGAGAATATCACTTTACCATTCCAGTAAAAATGGATGATGGAACAACTAAGATTTTTAACGGATACCGTATTCAACATAATGATGCTAGAGGACCCGCAAAGGGTGGCATACGCTTCCATCCCCAGGAAACAGTTGATACTATCCGCGCTCTTTCCATGTGGATGACCTGGAAATGTGCAGTTGTGGATATACCCTTAGGAGGAGGAAAAGGCGGCGTTATTTGCGACCCCCGTACAATGTCTAAAGGAGAACAGGAAAGGTTATGCCGCGGATATATAAGGCAGATTTATAAAAATATCGGACCAAATTCAGATGTACCTGCACCTGACGTAATGACCAATGGGCAGCATATGCTTTGGATGATGGATGAATACGAGATCATTACAGGAGGCCGCTATCCCGGTGCCATAACAGGTAAGCCTGTTGGAATGGGCGGTTCACTTGGACGTACCGAGGCAACCGGATATGGTGTAATATATACCCTAAGAGAGGCCCTTAAAGAGCTTAATATTGATATTTCCTCCACAACAGCCAGTCTTCAAGGCTTTGGTAATGTCGCCGAATATGCTGCAAGGCTTTATACAAGCATGGGAGGAAAGATTACCGCTATCTCCTGTTGGGATAATAATGACAAGATAGCTTATACCTATCGTAAGTCAGACGGTCTTGACATAGAGCAGATGGTTAGTATAAAGGATTCATATGGTACGATCGATAAGCAGAAAGCTATCAGCTTAGGTTGTGAGCTACTAGAGGGAGACAAGTGGATTGCTCAGGACGTTGACATCCTACTTCCCTGTGCTTTAGAAAACCAAATCACTCCTGAAACATTCGTAAATGTCAGCAAACAGGTTAAGGTTATCTGCGAGGGTGCCAACGGTCCTACGACACCTGATTGCGACGAGCTTATAAAGGAAAGAGGAATATATCTAATACCCGATTTTCTCTGTAATGCTGGTGGAGTAACCTGTAGCTATTTTGAGCAGGTACAATGCAATATGAATTATTTCTGGCCAAAAGAGGAAGTTCTCGAAAAGCTTGACCATACTATGACCAAGGCCTTCCACGCCGTTCATAAGCTTTCAAAGGAAAAGAACCTTTATATGCGTGATTCCGCATATGTAATTTCTATAAATCGTGTAGCAGAAGCTGTAAAGCTTCGTGGATGGATTTAGTTTAAAAGCGGTACCAGGTACCCGTCAGGTTTTGTCGATTAAACGCGGTACCTGGTACCGCTTTAGCTATTGACATTGTCAAAACAATCACTTATAATACAGCTGACAAGACAGCTATCAAGTCAGCAAAGAAGGGTGATATTATGACAAATACAAATAGGGATAAAGTAAAAATTATGACAGTATCCGCACTACTTTGTGCGCTAGGTATATTAATTCCATTAGCATTTCCGGGTATTAGGCTGGAGCCTGCATCATTTACATTGACTAGCCATGTACCTGTAATGATAGCAATGTTTATTTCTCCGACTGTGGCCGCTTTTGTAGCTTCAGTATCAACATTCGGCTTCTTAGTTGCAGGCTTTCCAATTGTTGTCGTACTTAGGGCTTTGACACACTTGATTTTTTCACTGATAGGTGCTTTTATTCTAAAAAAGAGCCGCCATATGTTACAGTCACTTAAAAGTACAGCCTTGTTCGCCCTGCTTATATCATTGATTCATGGAGCCGCCGAGGTTGCGGTTGTAACATATTTTTATTGGGTTAGCGGAATGCCCATTGGATATTATGATAAAGGATTTTTTATATCTGTCATCTTGCTTGTAGGCGTTGGTACCTTCCTCCATAGCTTATTGGATTTCTCCATAGCTATATTTGTGTGGAAGCCATTGCAGAAGGTTATATCCATTCCTGTAAATGCAAAAATAAAAGTAAAATAAATTGCTAAAGGACTGTAATCATTGATATGATATAGCAGTCCTTTTTAATATCTATTTATTCTATAATGGATAACTATTATCTTTTATTTTAGCATGTTCTTTATCAATTTCACTTCCTCTTTACTGCATTCCTTTTTACTATATCTAGCCTTTTCATAGATGGCAGTAAGCTCTGCTTTCTTTTTATATAGAAGGTATTTGTAGATTGTATATTTGATTTTACTTATACCCCATGTTCTTACATTATAATACATATTTGCAGAATAGAACAGATGCTGTTTCAAATTAGAGGAGGTTGTGTTATCTTAAATTAGTCCGCTTTTATGACTATATTATTTTACAGGTGTGAAAATCAACTTTGCATTATCTGGTGCCGAGCCTGTATGGGACCATACGATAATTGTCGTACCGTTACTGCTCTTTTGTCCAGAAGCATTTACAACCAATTTCTGCTTTCCATAATCCCTGATGGTAGAGAACTTGCTATACTTGTTAATGCGCCATACATGGGGAGCATTAGAGACAATTAGCTGGTCACCATCACTGGACGAACCCTGCGCAAGGTATTGTCCATCCTCTGTCATCACATAGTACATAGGACCACGTTTCTCATCATAATTGATCAGTTTGACGGTAAACCTATCTGCAGGTAATGTATCCCATAGCTCAATATAGCCACCCACAATCTTTAGATACTTGCCATAGGCACCAATGGTGTATGTACCGTTATCCAGTAAATTGCCTGTAGAAGCCAAGTCTAAAACCATTACCTCAATAGAAAAGCCTGTCTTCACTCCGTCATAGTAGCATTCCATTACTTTAATTCCAGCCGATGTAAACTTATATCCATCTGTGACCTTGACAGTAGCGGAGACCACAAACTGAACCTTAGAATTATCAAGCACCTTCCGCACTCCATCGATATCCTCTGAATGTACTATAAAGTCCTTGATTTCAAATTTCTCACCAATTTTATATACTCGCTTGTAAGGATTCTGAACCAGACGGAATTTTAATTCGGTATTAAGTGGCGCAGGTTCCAGCTTTATAAGAGGCGTAGTTGATAGTCCCACACCTTCTCTTGCCAGCCTTGAGGCATTAACATATCCGACCTTTCCATCCTTAACCACAAGTGTAAGGTCTTCTCCATAATATACCTTCCTTCCATTATGCATACCCACGGTTGCATTTCTTGGAAATACAATCTTACCGTCCGGTCCTAGGTAATCACCGTTCGAATTATAAAACAGACCACGACCTGACGTATTTATAGTTAGATAAGCCGGAGTTAACACTTTTCCTTTATCATCCATCAGAACGTATAAGCTTGGACCAAGCTTTACTGTAAAAGTACCTTCAATCCATTTATTTGATATACTATCGTAAGTACATGGAATAATCATCTTACCGGTTTTTCGATTGTATACACCATCTTTAGCAGTGGCATTATCCCTTACTACGAAATAATCACCTACTTCACTAATGTTCCAATACTTACATGGCAAAACCACTTTTCCCTTTGTATCAACTATGCCCCACATGCCGTTCTTTTCTACTACTCCATATCCAT
Source organism: uncultured Herbinix sp. (assembly GCA_964508985.1). Classification (GTDB taxonomy): domain Bacteria; phylum Bacillota; class Clostridia; order Lachnospirales; family Lachnospiraceae; genus Mobilitalea. Next base: position 4,585 of record CAZDWP010000082.1, read on the forward strand.
TCTTCGCTCTTTCCCACTCATAAGTAGTAACATAATCGTAGTCGAAGGGAAGAATTATCTTTCCTTGCAGATTAACAAGTCCCCATTTTAGATTACCTTCCTTATCAGCTTTAGTCACCCAAAGTGTATCGTCGACACTGACATTGGATCGGGATTTATACCAGCTAATATTAGCATTGGAACGCAGATTTTTATGGGTATATGCTTTACCTGTTTTTATTGATACTAGGCCTTTATAGCTATTGTAGTTATCATCTTTATCAGATATTAGGAAATATCCGTTGGCAGCAATTAGTTCTCCCGAAACATCATCATACGCAGCCAACTCTGAGTTCGCTATCTTCTTCCCATCCGGCTTGTAAATATAATTACCAATAAGTACTTTATTTTCAGGGTCATATGAAGGTCCAAATTCATAGCTATGCTCAAATGGAATAAGCGCTTTATTATTTATATTAATTACACCAACTCTTGCACCAGCCTCTTTCTTACCACCCGATACATCTTTTGCTGTTATAAATAAATTATGCTCAGGAATAATCTGCATATTGGCATCAGCAGGAAACCATCCTGTAGCAGAATTTCCACGGATACCACCCTGGTACTGGGCTTTTATAACTACTCCCTTTTTCCCCACCACACCAGCTACAAGGTATTGATTAAAGGTTATGCTACCTCCACCCCTTTTTAGGCTTAGCTTTTCTTTTTTAAGTTGATGATAAATCATATAGGGACCCGCTTGCGGATATATGCCATTATGACGATAGGGATAGGGGCCACCTTTAAGGATTTCCTTACCATTCGTATCAATAACTTGAGCATAAACAAGATATGCCAAAGACTTACCATAATTATAATTGGATTCACCTTTAGATAAATCTACATCCTCTACCTTTCCCGTAGGTACCAGAGCATATCCTCCGTTAAAATCATATTGTACAGCCACTCGATTGCTGCCAATACTTTTATAAAAGTCAGAGCGTTCATCAGCATAATCCCACTCAGAACTGCGGCTTAATGATTCATAGTTTGCCGGGCTTCCCTCTGCCGTTGCATCAGAACCACTGACAGGGTACTTATTTGGTTTAACAATTTCCTTGCCCTTATCTAAGCTCCAATAACCAAGATAATACTTGTCATCGGATTTTTTGATAATACGGCTGACCCCCTCTACTGGTAGTCCTACCGCATCATACCCGCAGGGAATGACCTCCTTGCCCTTAGTATTCAAAAGTCCCATTTTCCCATTCCGTATTGCCTGAACATACCCATCAACGAATATGCTTTCTGTTAATGGTTCATCAAATGTACTAGTTTCCGTAGCGGATATATAATATGCCTTTATCTCATCATAGATTGCCTCTGCGGCAAATCTACCGGCAGAATCCACAAGTCCGTACTTGATGTTTTTTAGGCTTCCATCTTTCTGCATGTCACCCACAGGCACCTTACGAAGTCCACTATCAAACATCACCTCAAGAGTCTTTTTATACTCTTCTTCTGTGCCAAGCCAGGTAACATCCTCATCGTTGAAGTTTTTTGTTGCCGCTGATACTGTTGTCCTTGCCTGCATCATGGCCAGTGTCATACATAAGACCAGAACCATACTGAGTATTCGCTTTTTCATAGATGTTGCTCTCCTTTTACTCTGCTTTGTGGATATTGACGGTCTTTATTCCACAGTTACCTTAATTCTCTTATATACGCCATTCTGTGCATACGCATAAACATAACAGGTTCCTTTTGTTTTTGCCGATATCTTTCCCTTCTTGTTTACGCTAGCGATATCCTTGTTGGAAGATTCATAACGAATGACTTCCGTATGATCCTTCATTTTTTTGCCCTTAGGTAGAACCACCTGGCTGATCACTGTCTCAGCTTCTCCCATTTCCAGCTTTAATGATGTGGTATCTGTCGTTACCCTTGTCGGATTGGCATAGGTCTTACTTTCAGTAATAGAGTGTACTACCTTTGAGGTCATAATAATTACCTGCTTTCCGTCTATTATCCTGTATGCCTTGACCTGATACTTATAATAGGTTCCCTGCTTCAGATTCTTAACTGTGTAGCTAGTGGTCTTGGCTGGAAGGTCTGCCAGTTCAACCATATCCTCCCCACATTTTCCGCCTAAGATCAGATAACCATCCACTTGTACTTTTCTCTTATAGGATAAGGTTGTTGATGTCTTGCCCGCCTTTGCTTTTAGTTGTAGATGGCTAAAACCATTATAGGTCTGTACCCTGATGGTATCCTCATAAGTCAGAGCATAGGTCGAGAATTTGTCCGTCTCAAAGGTAAATATGTGCTTATCTGCATCATAGCTTCCCTCAAGTCTGGTTACATGCCCATCATGAACCCGAAGGACATAGAACTTCCTGCCCTTTGTTACATCTGTATTCCAGAGTTCCTCCGGTATCTCGATGCTGATACTGATTTTTCCCTTGGTCTCGGTAACCTTTGTCTGTTCCTGGCTGCCAATCTGCTTATATAAAGACAGGTCAACATATAGAATGGATATGCTCAAAGCTTCATTTTCTATGACTCCATTCTCGGCTACAAGTGTATCCTGAATTAGCTTCTTCTCCTCATCACTGATCGAGTTACTGATATCTTTAATCTGCAGAATAATCTTTGCATCTTCTCCCCTTTTTACCCTTTCCTGCTCCTGCGAAGTTAATACTCTAGCCTTTAACTCCTCGCTACCATTATTAACATCCCCTGCCGGTGCACCTTCATATTGCTGACGGGTCTTTTGAACCTTACCCTCTTGGGTCCAGGTAGGAGTAGGTGCCGGATCCGGAATCGATGGAGGTGTTGGTGTAGTAATGTCCTCATAAATAGAAGTAACCTCTACTTCTTCTTCCGGCATGGTAAAGATCGTACTTGTACTTGTACTGCTTGCCAGGATTATTCCGCCTCTTTTAACCGTCCATTCCTTGAAACGTTTTCCTACTTCTGGTGTTTCAGCTATAATATATACAGTTGCACCGACTTCGTAATTGCCGTCTCCTGTGCCCTTATTTACTGTTACTGCATATTTTGCGGGTGATATATCTTCGTAAGTGATTGTATTAGAAATCAGCCTATCACCATTGACAAAGTTAATCTTAGCGTACATACTACCTTCCGGACCTGTATAGATGTCACTGGTCTGACCTTCGATAGCTATTTCATCTGTTCTTCTCAGTATAATCTTACAGCTACCTCCAGAATCGCTAAAGGAAACTCTTATATTAGATGAAGGGTTTGTGATAATATAGGATCCATCTGCCTGCAAAGCTCCATCACAATATGTAACAGTACCTCTTATGTCAGAAATAATTAGCTGATCCCCTGTTCTAAAACCATAA
>CAZDWP010000083.1:0-7881 GCA_964508985.1 uncultured Herbinix sp.
CTTATAAGAAAATTTTCTCAAGCATTGAATTAGGTAGTAGTGCATATCAATATAACAAACATGCATTGATTAATTTACCTGTTAAAAAAATATCAGAAGCTCAACAACTTCAAATTACTACTTTAATAAATGAATTGCTAGATATGAAAGTCAAAGATACTAATGCAAACACTGCTATTTTAGAAAACCAAATAGATGAAATACTATATAAACTATATAATATTTCAGAAGAAGAACGTATAGCTATCGAATCTTTATAAACTTTTATTCGTTTATTAATTAAGAGATAGGATTGTATGAAAGATAATTACAGCAAGTCAGTTCAATTAAAGTGCATTACTTGTGGAGACACTTCATTAGAATATAATGAGGATAAATCCTTTATAGTATGCAAAAGATGTGATAGAGAATATTTAGGTGGATATGATGAGTTGGTGGCTCTTAATCAAGCTGAAATAGATAGGGAGTTGGAAAAGTTGGGGAAAGAGGCACTGGAAGATGGGGAAGTTGCTTTTGATAAAATGATGAAGAGAGCTAATAGAAAAAAGAGGTAGAATGACGCTTATACAATGTATCCCTATTGCTATTTCTGTGTTGGCTTTTGGCTTTTCGTTATACACTTATTGTAAACACGATAGGAAAATAAAAGAGCAGAATGATCTAATAAATCAGTTTACTCTAGATAAGTTTGAAAAAGAAAAAGAACAGGAAAAGCGTGCAGTTATTGAAGCTAATGTCATGAAAGGAGATAGGAGTAGCACCAAAATAATCAAAGTTTATAACAAAGGAAAAGTTACTGCAAAAAATGTTGTAGTTACATTTGAAGACCCCAATTTAATTATAAGTAAATATCCTTCTCCAATTGATATATTGCCACAACATTCGATAGATATTAAAACAAATGTTTTCTATGGATCACCAAGTATTATAAAAATCAATTTTGAATGGGAAGATGGTGCTAAATTGGACAATAGAGGGAGTCAAGTACTTCAATTATATTGATGTTTTAGAAAAACAAAACTAATAAATGTATAGAACAGATGCTGTTTTTTAAACCATATACCAAAGAAGAGATAACAGTCTTCAAAACTGTAAAACAGTATTTTGAAAAAATACCACCAATTGACAGTGATGGGTTTGAAAATGCTTTCCATGAAATAGTTGCTCAAAATATTGATGGCGGTAGTGAGTATTTCGTTGTGGGTGACTTATTTGATAATGCTATAATAGCACAAGTGAAAAAAACTTTTAAGCAATTTACAAGCTCTTATAAAAAGCGTATAGTGGAACACTGTGAAAGTTTCATGGAGTATATACAGTATGATGTGACTGGTAAACAGGTACATGATTATAAAGAGATTTACAACATCATATCAAATCGGTATAAAGCATGGATAGATGATACATTTGATGTAAGATTTTTAGAAAATGGATACATAGATAAAGAGAAGTATAGTGAAGACGATTATGAAGATAATTATATAACAACAATAAATGCCATGGTGAAATTTACTTTTGATTACAATGTTTTTCTCAAATCGGTGAAGTTGGCAAACAAAACAATTTCGAATAGAAAAGGGAGCAGTTCTACTAATACAATTCTTGCGATAACAAGTGAAAATAAAGAATCATGTTGTTTGAGTAATGGTGATTTTAATCATTTCATTAATGCTAAAATTGAGGGTGAGGGTTCTATAAGTATACCAATTCATTCATTGTTAAAGCTTTTGCCAATGTATAAAGGAACGCAGGTTTTTACAATTGAAACCATCTCAGATACTGAATCTATTATTAATGGTGGTTTAAAAGTAAATACAAAAAATAATTTCAATACAAAAGAACTCAATAATAGCATAGTATCAATGAAAGAACTACCAAAATACCACGAAACATTTATTCCAATACTGGAAACATTAAAAACAGGAAAACCAATAAGAAGCAGAGAGTTAACTGTAAAAGTAAGGGATAACTATTACTTTGACTTGCCAAAAAACCTATTAAGTGAAAAATTAAAATCTGGGGGTAATGTATTACTAAACAGAGTAAACTGGGGCAAATCTTACCTTAAAATGGGGAAGTTTGCTTTTTATCCAAAGCGTGGATATGTTCAGATAACTGAAAAAGGGAAAGAGGCTTTAAAAAGTGGATATTTGACGCTAGAGGATTTGAAAAATGATGAGGATTTTAAAAAACATAAAGCATCAGAAAAAAATATATACGAAGAGGATATAGAACTAGAAACTGAACGTGTAGAAAACGTTTCACCTGAGGATTTGATTGAAACAGGAGTTTCAATAATTGAGGATGCAGTGAAAGCTGAAGTATTAGATATGTTAGCAGAGATAGATTTATATATCTTTGAAAAGGTTATTAATAAACTACTGAGAAGTATGGGGTATGGTGACTTTGTTGAATCTTCAAACATAAGTAATAGTAGTATTGATGGAGTTATAAATAAAGATAAACTAGGTCTTGAGAAAATATACATACAAGCCAGAAGATTGAACGATAACAAGGTGAGTGAACGAGATATCAGAAACTTCATTGGATCTATGAGTAGCGACTCTACAAAAGGTGTCTTCTTCACCACTTCGTCATTTGATAATTCGGCTATAAAAAAGGCAAGTGAAGCTCATCACACAATAGTTTTAGTAGATGGAGAGAAACTTGTTGACTTAATGTATGAGTATAATGTGGGCATTCAAACTAAGAGTGTGTATGAGATAAAGGAGTTGGATAATGATTTTTTTGAGGGGGAGTAATATTATTTTTATAACGTTTCGCTAGAAAAAACAAGAAATTTATATGGCACGAATGATACCAAATATTATGTTTGATACTGGAAGTGAAGGTGAAGTAAGAGTATTTGAATCTTTACGCAACCAACTTCCAAACACATATATTGTAATGCATTCTGTAAGATGGATTGGTGGTACAACGCAGTCACAAGGTGAAGCAGATTTTATTATTTTCCATCCACAAAAAGGAGTAATGGTAATTGAGGTTAAGGCTGGCATATTGGAATATAAAAACCGTGAATGGTACCAAACAAATAGAAATACTGGAATAGCCAAACAAATAAGAGATCCTGAGGAGCAGGCTTCAAACTCAAAGTTTGAATTAATTAAAACACTCAATTCTCGCAAGTGTCTAGTTTGTCATGCTGTTTGGTTTCCATCAGTTTGTTTTGACAAAGCGACACTACCAATGAATTATGATGAAGCTATGCTTTTTGATCAAATGTCATTATTACAACCTCAAAAAGATATTGATAGAGCATTTTCATATTGGGGTGAAAAAATAGGCATTAGTACAAATTTAGATAACATTGAGACTGAAAATATTATTAATACACTTGCTCCTAACTTGAGATTAATACCTTCTATGAAAATAGATTATGACAATGCAGAAAAACACTTTATACAATTAACAAGAGAACAGGCTATAATATTAGACTTTTTGAAATTTCAAAAAAAGGCAGTCATAGCAGGTGCTGCAGGTACAGGAAAAACATTAATTGCCATTGAAAAAGCAAGACAATTACATAATGAAGGAAAGAAAACTCTCTTTTTGTGCTTTAATAATCTCCTTGCTACATATCTAAATAAACAGTATTCTCATTACGGCTTTAAAATATCTACATTTGACAGTCTTGCCTCTAGTTTTGGTGTAACACAACCAACGTATGAAAAAACAAGAACTTTCTTCTTAGAGTTATTATTAGATGATAATTCAGATTTCTTTTATACTAATATCGTTATAGATGAAGGACAAGACTTTGAGAACGATTGGTTAGAATATCTAGAATATAGAGCTACGGATTGTTTCTATGTATTTTACGATGAAAATCAAAGTTTGTATAATAAAGAACTACCTTCTCTCATATCAAATGCACCTACAAAACTAACTTTATCTATCAATTGTAGAAATACAGAAGCAATTGCAAAGACCGCATATGGAGCTATAAACTTACAGAAAAAATCAATACATACTTTATCGGGTGTAAAGGGTATTCAACCTACATTATTACCTGAGCTTTCTATTAAAGACCTTGCAAAACAAATAAATTTAGTAATCAATGATTTTTGCATTAAAACCTCAGTTCCTCTTCATAATGTTGCTGTTATTACAATGAATACATGGAATGATAGTATTCTAAAAAAAATGTCGAATGAAATGAAGATTAAATGGGGCGATAGTTTAGAAGAAAATATGGTCCATTTTAATACAGCAAGAAAATATAAAGGACTAGAGGCTGATCTATTAATTATAACTGATTTAGATTGGAACAGTATGCAAAGCGATGTTTACAAAAGATTATTATATACAACATGTTCAAGGGCAAAGCATCAGCTATATATTGTGTCGCCAAACATAGAGGATATAGATACAGAATTAGTATTAAGAAGCATTCTTGGTGAAGAAAGCAAGAGGGTTGGTACTAGAAAGTTTTTAAAATTATTAAATTTAAAATCATAAAATCATGCTACTATCAAACACAGTAAAAGATTTCGAAAGAATAAGGGAAATAGATCATATCAATAAGATCATTGATGATTTAAACATCAAGATTCCAAAATACTTTAAACAGATAACTAATGAGAATAAGGATAGTTCTGATTCGCTTGATATGTCAGACAGTATCATCTGGAATATTATGATTAACAGCAAGATTGAAGAGTATGATAAAGAGGCATCTTCATATAGAAGTTTTTTTGCTGAGGATAATATGGATGAATATGAAGAAGTGGATGATGCTAAGACCTTTAAAAGTGCACTGCGGAATCAGTGTCCAATAATTAGAAGGACGATGATGTCTAGAATGGAAGAGTTGCAGAAATGGAAAGAAGATTTTACTTATTCAAAGCCACAAGAGGTTTTCGATACTCTAGCCAATTTTTTGGAATTTGTTTCAGAATATCCAAGCCTTCATCCTGAAACAGAATACGAGAGTTTTTATAAGTTTGAAGATTTTGAGGATGTGGCTAAATTAACTGATGACAAAGCATATTTTTTATCTAATGTACTAGGTACAGGTATAATGACAACTGTTGCATATCATATGAATTCTCAATATTTTAATAGATGTGTAAGAAGAACATTATATGGATTATATTTTCTAACCAAAAACACACATAAAATAACACCATCTAGAACAAGCGAATTTATAATGATTGATGATACAAATCCGTTTAAATCATGTAGAGGAGCAAATTCAAATTTTTCAATGGAGCACAATTATTGGTATCCTTATAAACTGTTTATGTTTTACTCCAAATTTGTATATGACAATATAAAGAATTTATTAAATGAAATAGGAGTCTATACAGATTCTAAATATAGGTACGTATATGTAAATTTATTTATGCAAGAAATAATAAAAATAAACTCGGAAGCAGTAAAATCAATGATGGGTGGAGACCAAGAATACTAATATTAACATTAATATGAATAAACATAAGACTTTACAGAAAGTATTTGGAATACCCTCTTTTAGAGATAAGCAAGAAGAAGCTATTGATAGTCTATTGGATGGTAAAAACACTTTGTGTTTAATGCCAACAGGTATAGGTAAATCGCTTATTTATCAATTTACTGCTGTAGCTAAGGGTAAAATGGCAATTGTGTTTTCACCATTAATTGCCCTAATGGGACAGCAAACGGACAATTTAAATACATACCTTTCTTCTATAAACAAAACATCATTTGCATTTAACAGTAAAATCAATTCTATAAAACAGTATAAGTATTTAAGAGATGAGTTTAATCCGCCCAACAACCCATTATTTTTATTTTTAAGCCCAGAAAAAGTATTAATAGATGGATATCTTGAATATGTGCTTAGGAAACACAAAGAGAAAATTGGCTTAATAGTTATAGACGAAGCTCATTGTGTATCACAGTGGGGTGATAGTTTCAGACCTGCATATAAAATGCTTCCAGAATTATTTACAAAAATATTTGGAACTAATATTCCAACTATTTTATGCCTTACAGCAACTATTAGCAATCAAGACAAAAAAGAAATAATACAAGAGTTTAATATTGAAAATGTTATTAAAAGCGATTCTTTATACAGAGATAATATTGAATTAACTATTATAGATCAATTTAAAAAGAATGCAGATAAAAAAGATGAATTAGAAAAAATACTCAGAAAACATAAAAATGAAAAAGTCATTGTTTATACTCATATGAAAAAGAGAGATTATGGGACAAGAGCGATGAGTGAATACTTTAAAGAAAAAGGTTTTGCATGTGCTCCTTTTGATTCAGACCTTGAAGGTGCGATTAAAGAAGATGCACTTACTGATTTTATAAACGGTAAATTGAAAGTTATTTTTGCTACAAACGCTTTTGGTATGGGTATAGATATACCTGATATAAGATGTGTAGTGCATTATTTAATACCAGAAACATTAGAACAATATTATCAAGAAGTTGGTAGAGCAGGACGTGATGGTAAACCAGCAAATGCATACTTATTACATGCAGAACCAAATGCAAGAATAAAGAAAGATCAAATTAACAGCGAAAGGGTAAACAAGGAGATTCTTGAGAATGCATGGCTAGAGCTTTTGGGGAGAAAAGGCGTAAAAGACATTCCATATATAGGTCAGTTTGACGTCTTTGATAATGAAGGAAATAATTTAAGGCTTAAACTATTTCTTAGTTTAGTTAAAAGAAAAAATGTTGCAATTTTAGGTAGGAGTTTGGAAAAAATAAATTGTTTTGTAGAGGTTTTAGAAACAACTGTTTTAACTAAGTATGAAAAATCAACTAATATTGGAGCGTTGAAACTTATAAGCATGAGAACAGGAGATAACTTAGAAACTATAAGTTATAATGTTTTCGAACTTTACGATACGAAAAAAATAAAACTGGTTTCAACACCTAAAAAGACACTGTATTATCAAGTAAACAAAGCATTAACAGAACAAGATATACAAGAATTAGAAACAGAGTTCAACACTATTGTAGATTATAAACTTGAAGGCTTGAGTAAGTTAAAAGAAGTTCTTGATAATGAGATTTCAATTCAAGATGCTCTTAATTTGTATTTGGGTATATAACAAACAGAAAGAAGTTTATTTATAAAGACTACTATTATAAATTTGAAAGATTATAGTGCTGCTGAAAGAGCAACTCTAATATATTTAGATGTATCTTAAGAACAAGTACTTAAAATATAATTGACAATAAATTGAGAGCAAATTTCATGTTTATGAAACCACAAACATACAATAGAGCATCAACCCAATGGATCAATTCCAACATCAGCTATAAAAACTATCAAAGCTACATAAAGAGTAAGGGTGAGAGGAAATTTGACCTTACAATGACTGACCTATTGTATGTATCGAACTTTAAAGGGGGCAATGCATCGATACATGAAGAGGAAGAGATTGTGAATGATAAACTGAAAGCATACTCTAAGAAATTGATAGAGATACATAAAATGTTTGGAGAAAGAGGTTTGAGCAACCTAATTGAAATTGAGTGCAAAGAATTGATTGATCTATTAACAGATGCTTGCAACTTGACAAAGCAGAAGGAGACAAAGATATATGGCATAGGTGCTTCGTATTTGTCGGCACTGTTGAATGCTTATTTTCCCAATTTGATACCAATATTGGATAGAAGGGTGTTGATAAATATGAGGTTGGTAAAGAATGATGATTTAGTGAAATCAACTAAGCAGATAAAAAATATTGAAGTCTTTTATGGAAAACTTGTAGAGAGGTGTGCAGAACTATTGAGGGAAGGCAAGGGTAAAACACTGCGTGATATTGATAGGGAATACTTCATAAGGGTGTTGGACTATAATAGTTTGGAATAGCTAACTTGGATGATGATTAATCAGTAAAACATCAAGAATTA
>CAZDWP010000084.1:0-3989 GCA_964508985.1 uncultured Herbinix sp.
ACCAATCCATTATCCATAAATATGACTCTATCAGCTACCTCTCTTGCAAATGCCATCTCATGGGTTACGATAACCATGGTCATATTCTCCTGGGCAAGGTTTCTTATAACCTTTAGGATTTCCCCTGTTAGCTCAGGATCCAAAGCAGAGGTAGGCTCATCGAAGAAAAGTATCTTAGGATTTAAGGCAAGAGCCCTTGCTATGGCTATACGCTGTTGCTGTCCTCCCGAAAGCTCACAAGGATAAGCATCTGCCCTATCAGCCAGGTTCATTTTCTTAAGAAGCTCCATGGCAACCCTTGTAGCTTCATCCTTGCCTCGCTTAAGCACCTTAACCTGTGCATCCACAATATTCCTTAGTACCGAATAATGAGGAAATAGATTAAAATTCTGAAATACCAATCCCACATCTAGCAAAATCTCGTGAAGCGTATTAGAATCAGAATAAACCGCCTTCTCATTTACTGTGTCTACCATAAGCTTCCCGTCTATCTCGACTCTTCCACTATCCACCTGCTCAAGCTGTGTCAGGCATCTTAGAAAGGTGGATTTGCCGGAACCAGATGGACCGATTATTACCACCACTTCTCCTTCATTTACCTCTAAGGACATATCCTCAAGTACATTCTCATCGTCAAATTTCTTTCTAATATTCTCTGCCATTAAAAGCATAATTACCCCCATCAGGTTCTATAATAACCAAGTTTCTTTTCAATTAGTTTAAATGACATCTCTACCACAGTATTCATCACAAGATAGAACAGCCCCGCCACTATAAGTGGTACCGTGGAGAAATATCTCGCACCAGCATTCGTTGCCACATTATAAATCTCGGTAACGGATATAACCTGTGCTAAAGATGTGTCCTTAACCAAGGTCATAAATTCATTTCCAGTGGCAGGTATTACATGCTTTATAACCTGCGGTAATATAATTCTCATAAACGTCTGAAATTTACTATATCCTAAGACCTTAGCAGCCTCATATTGCCCCTTGGGAATAGCGGCTATGCCACCTCTGAAGATTTCACCAAAATATGCCGCATAATTTATTACAAATGCAATAATACAAGCGTTAAATCTTCCGAACCCGAAACCAAATATGTAGAAAGGACCATACATAAAGAAAAAAAGCTGTAACATAAGTGGTGTTCCTCGAAAAACCAATTGATATATCCTTGTTGGAATGCTTATAAACTTAAACCTGCTTCCTCTAGCTAGAGCCACCACAAAGCCCAGCGGAATAGACAGTATAATTGTTAGTATGAATATCTTAAGAACCATCTCTGTAGCACCTAACATATTCTTTAATAGTAGATCTATTGGTACATTATCAACTCTCATCTTTATTCAAGCCTTTCCAAGTAATGTTTTTACGTTTAGCACTTTACCATATTATCATAATGATGTGAAAAATACAATATATTTAGTTTTAAGTATCTTTTAGCCCTATTTCATAAATTTTTTTCATTTTGTTATAATTTTACATAAATAGTAATTGACAAACAGTAAAAAATAGGGGATAATATAGACATCCCCATATAATTTAGTATAGATTAGCATATTACATATGCTGAACAGCCACTACATTACTAAATTATCATGACAAGAAGGTTTCATAAAACTCCAATATTGGTGTATTATGAAACCTTCTTGCATTGTAAGCCTTATCCTATATAGGACTATATTAGAAAGCTTACTATTATTTAATTATGGTCTTATCAAAACCAAACCAATCATTTGAAATTTTTGCTACTGTTCCATCTGCTTTTAAATCCTTAAGAGCTTTATTGACTGCATCAACAAGTGACTGATCCCCTTTTCTAAATCCTATAGCATATTCCTCAGCCACAAGACTATCATCAAGAACCACAAAATCCTTACCAGCTTCATTAATCATATAATCGGCTACAACAGAGTCCATAAGAACTGCATCAGAATTACCAGTCTCAAGATCCATAAGTGCTGTTACATAATCCTTAAAGCTACCGTTAACTTCACCCAAAGACTCTCTGAAATCCTTGTTATCATCTGAGTTTAAGGCTTCCTCGGCAGATGATCCGCCCTGAACAGCTAGTCTCTTGCCGGCCATATCGGCTTTATTATTGATACCGCTATCTTTTACAACAACCATAGCAATGGTATTCTCCATATATGGTATGGACAATGTTAGCTGAGCAAGTCTCTCCTCAGTAATAGAAAAGCCATTCCATATACAGTCAATGTTCTTAGTCTGAAGCTCCTGCTCCTTTGCAGTCCATTCTATAGGTTGAAGCACAAGCTCAACACCAAGCTTATCTGCAACTGCATTAGCCAAATCAATATCAAAGCCTACGATGTTATCCGCATCATCACGAAATCCCATCGGTGGAAATGAATCATCCAGGCCAAGAATAAACTTACCGTTCTTTTCTATGTACTCCAGTGATGCGTCATCTCCGTCCTTAGTCCCACAAGCACTAAGGCTAATAGCAAGTACAGCTACTAATAATAAACTAAATATTCTCTTCTTCATAATAATTCTCCTTATAGTTATATTTTACCGTATTAGCACTTTACCATACTACCACAACGACGTATATAAAGCAACTATTATTTTTTCGGTACCTGGTACCGGATTCTAAAAGAAAGCCATCCAGTACCCATATATAAAAGGATATTGATGGCTCTCTTCATTAATAACTTATCTATATTGAAGACCAAATTTATAGTCAATCTTTCGTACATTAAAATGCTTAGTATAAAGTTCATTTTCAGTAAATTATAATGGAACAATATTATCTTTGATATGGTGTAACCACCCATTTAATACAGTTGTCTTTCTTGTTACCGAAAATATCATAGCCCTTAACAATGTCATTCAAAGGTGCACGATGTGTAATCAGGAAATTGGTATTGATTTTACCATTTTCAATTAAGCGAATTAACTCAGGTATACGGTTAGCATTTACTAATCCCATGCTGATTTTGATGTTCTTAATCCAAAGCTTATTCATAGCTAGCTCCTGAGGCTTTTCAAACACTCCTATTATAGATACATTTCCACCGGGGCGTACAGCCTCCAGTGCCAATTCGTAGGTTGGCTTAGCACCAACTGCTTCAATGGTCTGATCTGCACCACGACCACCCGTCAGCTCCCTGATTACTTCAACAACATTAACCTTCATGGGATTAAGAGCTACATCTGCAATACCCTGCTTTAATGCTACATTCAACCGGTCTTCATTCAAATCAACAGCTATTATCTTTGAAGGCCCCCATAATCTTGCAGCAGTCATTGCACACATTCCAACGGGTCCGCATCCCATAACCGCTACGGTATCTCCAGGCTTGATATCGGCATTTTCAGCACCAAAATATCCTGTTGACAAGATATCCCCTACGAAGAGCACATCCTCTTCTGTCAAACTACCAGGAATCTTGTGTAGTCCAAAATTAGCATGTGGAACCCTTACATATTCTGCCTGACAGCCATCAATCATATAGCCAAAAATCCAGCTACCGGTTGTGCAATGAGAATAAGTTCCGCGAACGCAATAGAAGCATTCTCCACATTGTGTTACGCATGATACCGCCACCCTATCTCCTACCTTAGCGTTGCGTACGTTAGGTCCCACTTCTACGACCTCACCGACAAATTCATGTCCAATAATACGCGGGGCTTCAACCTCAGGCATTCCACCGTGCCAGATATGTATATCTGTTCCACATATTGTCGATGTGGTAACTCGAACAATTGCATCATCCGGCTGGGTTATAATGGGAATTGGTACATCTTCAAGTCCAATCTTGTCAGGTCCACGATAAACTAGAGCTTTCATTGTGTTACTCATTTACGTAACCCCCTTCTTAAGATATTATATAAACAGGACAATTCCTGTATTATACAGTTTATATAATCTGTGAGAAAGTATGTAATTAACCATTAATAATAATAGTATTAGGGTTACATATATAGTAACATATTGGTAATTAATTTACAATAAAGGAT
>CAZDWP010000084.1:4089-7812 GCA_964508985.1 uncultured Herbinix sp.
ATTACCTGAATTCATACTGGAATTTCAATATATATAATCATGATTGTATTAATTTAAAATTATAATCTGGAATAATAAAAACACATGTGTTCAAGACCCAGATATATCCTAACACCTCATCTCTGCTAACATTATTTTGCTCTTTTAAGATTTCATTTAAATCCAGTAATTCATAAAGATTTTTATAATTTTTTGTATCTAAGTAAGTACTCTGTATTTTATTTCCTTTAACTATATTATGTATAACAATCTGTCTTAATATATTACGCATATAATCGTAATAGCTCATGTTGTTTGTAATATGTTCTGTGTTTAATAATAGTTTGCTAAAATGATTCTCTGCTTTGATTAAATCTGATAGCGATAAGATATTAAAAAAAATAGTATGAATTTTCTTTTGTAAATGTTTTTGATCAGTAATATCTAATAATTGTTTAGCATATATCTTGCATTCCTCAATTTCATTAATTCCATAGCAATTCTTTAATGAAACTTCAATTTTCGTAGGAATATTTACGAGCTTATCCACATATAAGTTACGCACTAAATTCTTATACTGAAAACCTGGCTGAAGCGTCACCTTAGCAGTCAGGTTCTCATAGCCGGCGTCAGGAATACAATTAAAATGCTTATATGATTCTATCATCGGATAGTTAAGGTATAATTTGCCCATTTCTGTTGAATCACAAAAATATCTCTGCATATGTTTTATATGTTCTTCACTGAAAATAGGATCATGATGTTCATAATCAAATACTAGATAGATATTGATGAAGTCCTTTTTATTTAGTGTAACCTGATAGTTTTTCTTCTTTCCAACAATAAAAGGTAAATCCACGTCCTCATCAAACCAATTAATACCATACGCATTAATAATATCCTTATATAACACATAGATATTAGTACCATAGATAATTATATCATCTATAGTTATATCTAGTTCTGGAAAAGCTCCGAAAATAATTTGAAATAATTTATTCTCTTCATTCTCTCCTTCGACTATTAGTAAATTTTTATGCCTTTGCCTTAGTATTAAATCATTCATATCTATCAAATTCTCCACTTATATACATCTTCTCTAGATTGTGGCCTTCTCTAAGTTCACGTTGAGTTGCATTATTAAGTGAAGTCAATTCACCCATTCTTGATAATATAAAAATACAATCAGGTCGCAACAATCTATTCGAAATCAAGTTTGTATTATGTGATGTAAAAATAATTTGACTATCTGGAAATCGTTTTTTAAAGTATTTAAAAAGATTTTCCGCCATTTCAAAATGATAAAATGCATCAAATTCATCTAGATACATCAATGATGGCGTTTGTCGAGTAAAATATCTTCTGTAAATATTCAAAAGTGCCAAGGTTCCACTTGACGCATTTTCATAAAATGGAATTAATCTATTATGTTTAAAATATAGTTCCCTTTTATCAGGAAGTTTTTTTGAAATCAGTTGACATTCTACTCCCATTAAGTTTAGGAATTCTTCAAATCTTTTTAACTCATTTTTATCACCTAGCAATTCCCAAAAGCCATCATACATTCTCTTTGCTCTATATGTCACCATACTACCCACAGTTAACATAGACATACGTCCAACATAATCATATAGTTTAGATAAAATCGAATCTGTCTTTAGAGCAGAGTTGCTAATTAACCATCTAAGAAAAGGTAATGTTCTTTCAATTATGTCATCTGATGAATTCCTCATTTCCTTTATCGGTTCTAAATACCTATCAATAACTACTGTTTCCACTGAAATGTATTCTAAATTATCAAAACTAAAATTATCTTCAAAAAAATTACAATAAAAAATTCTTTTACCGTCAATTATTAGTTCTTCGTCTCGTAATTCTAATGTAGAAAATCTACTATATCTATAAATAACATCTTTATCATCAAATATAAAAGTATAATTGAAATCTATAAAATCGTCACTTGTGTCTGCATTTAAAAAGATTTCATTTGGTCTACCCATATTATAGATTAAGTTATAGATAATATCCATAACAGCAGATCCAAGGTTTGTTTTTCCTGTACCGTTCCTCCCATATATAAGCATTTTACCTATAAGATTATCTGTAATACAATCTGTACAATACTGATAACCACCAATGTTGCCAAAATCGATAGTTAAATTATCTTTGAAGTTTTTAAAGTTTTTTAACTCAAATTTTTTAAGCATAATAGAAATCACCTCTCTTATATCCTATTATTGACACTTATATTATACTAAATACTTATAAAAATAGCAATAGGGTACCGTAATTTTTTTACGGTTACTTAATGCAGATATTAATCAATTACCTGGTACCGATGATATACCGGATTGCCATTAGTTCTTAGGCCACCACTGCTATCTTAAGGCCAATAGCTCTGCAAGCTTAATAATGATAGGAATAGTAACCACACATAACAAAGTCGTAACCGTAAATATCTGAGCTGCCAAGACAGAGTTCTTTTTATACTTAATGGTAAATAAGACACCTATGGTTGAAGAAGGTGTGGCCGCTAATATAATTGCAATAATCTTAACCGTCTCATCAATGGGCAACCAAATATATAAAAGGACTAATACAAATGGTATAAATAGCAGCCTCAAGAAAACAGGATAATACATTCTAAAATTTTTGGTAAATAGTTGAACTATATTAGTCTTTCCAATCGTAACTCCGGCAATTAGCATGGCAAATGGTGTATTGATATCACCGATATATGAAAATGATTGATACACAACATCCGGCACCTTGATCTGCAGAATAAAGAATATCAGACCTAATATAATTGCTATAATTGTGGGACTAGTAAGCTTCCTTATGATTTCCTTGAACTTCAGGTCCTTACTACCTGACATCATCATAACACCATGGGTCCATATGAATATATTAAAGACTGTAACTGTAGCGGTAACATAGAAGACGCCTTCACTGCCAAATATACCATATATCAGAGGTATGCCCATAAATCCCATATTTGCATAGCTAGAGGAAAGACGTTCAACCTCCACATCCTCATTATCTACATACTTCTTTATTCGAATACCATCCACTATAAATGCTTTTTTCTTCTTCCTACGAATCATTAGATATGATATAGCTATGGCCACAAGATGTGTGGTGATTGCCAGTAGGAAGGAAATAAGTAGCCCCTCTAATAAATCAGAGCTAAATTCCCTTTGATAAGACACAAATATCAGCACTGGATTTATAAGCATAAGCAAGATGCTAGATAATTTACTATTGGTGGCATCATCAATTAATTTAGTCCTATAACATATTACTCCGATTAGAATTATAATAAATATAACAATTATTTGTTCAACAAGAATACCTGAAATCGACCCTGTAGTTGGCATATATCCTCTCCCATTTCTATCGTTTTAACCAATTATATCACACCAAATATCTTATAGCATCACCATAATTCAAGGGCATTATTATAATCTTTTAAAATCTATACATTAAAAAAGGCTGCATACGCAGCCTGTACCTGGTAGCGTACCTGGTACCATCAACTTTCTTTCTTGAACCAAAACTCTCTAATAAGTGCTATAAGAACGGATATAACACCTCCAATTAATATACCGATTATTACATTTCGAACGCTACTTGGGCTTGTCTTATTACTGGGGGCTATAGGCTCAGAGGGTAGATGTATATTGCTCTTAGTTATTCTAACAATCTTATTACTAAGCTCTCCAAAATCTCCGGATTCATAATATT
>CAZDWP010000085.1:0-7748 GCA_964508985.1 uncultured Herbinix sp.
TGAGCAACCAACGGGCAAGAATAACCTTTTGCTGATTCCCCCCTGATAAGGATTTGATTGGGGTATCCGCTGAAGCAGTTTTTATTCCAAGTAACTTTATGTACTCATCTGCAAATGCTTGTGCCTGTACCTTTGTAAAGGGCTTAAAAAAACCTCTCATAGCCTGTAGTGCAAGTATTATGTTTTCTCTTACCGACAAATCACCAATAATACCATCTCGCTGCCTATCTTCTGAAAGATATCCAATCCCTTTCTTCATGGCTTTGATTGGGGATGTAATGTTTACGTTCTCTCCCTTTACTCGGAGCTTACCCTTTATGACCTTGTCTGCACCAAAGATTGCACGTACACACTCACTACGACCTGAACCAAGTAGTCCTGCAAAACCTGTTACCTCTCCCTTGTATGATCTAAAAGCAAATGGCTTTATACCCGAATTACTAGATAGCCCTTCCGCTTCGATAATTGCTTCCCTTGATTTATTTGTTAAGTCCTTTGCCTCGTTTTGGATTTCTGCCAGATCTCCAAGCTCCTTACCCATCATTTTGGCCACAAGCTCAACCCTTGGTAAGTCCGCAACTTGATATTCACCGACCAGCTCGCCACCTCTTAGTACCGTAATTTTATCGCATATATCATACATCTGATCAAGAAAATGAGTGACAAATATTATACCTACTCCTCTGCCCTTTAGCTCACGCATAAGTGTAAATAACTTGGTGACCTCCTGTTCATCCAAAGATGAGGTGGGTTCGTCAAGTATTAGCACCTTGCAATCCATATCAACTGCACGGGCAATCGCCACCATCTGTTGAACAGCTATAGAGCAATTTGACAATTGCTGTGTTGGCTTTGCTGGTATCTTTAGACCTTTTAGAATGCTATCTGCCTTATTGTTATTTACTTTCCAGTTGACAAATATATTATCGGTTCTTCCAATAAACAGATTTTCAGCAACCGTAAGATTCGGGCACAAGGTGATTTCCTGATACACCGTGCTTATCCCAAGCCTATGGGCATCCTGAGGTGACTTAATATGTACCGGCTTACTTACTCCTTTAATATAGATTTCCCCTGCATCCTTGGCGTATACTCCCGTTAAAACCTTGATTAAGGTGGACTTTCCTGCACCATTTTCGCCCATTAGAGCATGGATTTCGCCTTCGTGTAAAGTAAAATTCACATTATGTAATGCTCGGACACCGGGAAAGCTTTTATAAATACCTTTCATTGTAAGTACTGTTTCCTGCATAGTTGTTTTCCAAACCTCCTATTCAGCTAAGATACATTTGCAACATATAACGGAGGTTTTACCTCCTATTCAGCTAAGATACTTTTGCAACATATAACGGAGGTTTTACCTCCTATTCAGCTAAGATACATTTGCAACATATAACGGAGGTTTTACCTCCTATATCAGAGAAATGCGCGGTGCGTGAATCTGCGAACTATATTCACATAATCTGCGCCGCGCATTTCAATTAACTTTCTCCTTTACCTATCGAAAATCGGAGTAATATTAAACTGAAATAATTACTATATTAATAACTTCGTGCATCTACAATTGCTCTTGTGATAGTGTCAGCATCAAACATTTCCTCATCAACGTAGGCATTCTTTGCAACCTCATCACCAGCCTCAAGACTATTAATAAGCTTAACAATACGTGGTCCATGAAGAGGATTACATTCCACGTCAAGATTAAATTCACCTGCAAGAACCTTCTCAAGAGCCCATTTGTTTGCATCAAATGCAATAACCTTTACATCGCCATCTTTGCCATAGGTTATACCAGCAGCATCCATAGCGTCACAGGCACCTCGTGCCATATTGTCGTTCTCAGCATAAATAACTGAAAATTCTGTACCACCAGCTATAAGATCAGCAACAGCCTGCTTTGCAAGAGTTTCATCCCAACCCTTCATGTTTTGGTTAAATACTATTTCCCATCCGTTAGCAGCTGCACCTTCTTCAATAGCCTTAGAACGTCCCAGCTGAGCGGAAGAACCTGTGTCACCACCAAGTACTACAATTTTATTAACAGCAAGTGCTTGCTTCTTCAGCCAATCAACAGCTTTATTTCCCTCTGCTTCGAAATCGGAGCAAACCATTGCGGTGTAAAGATCCTCTGTTATGTCAAGTGCACGGTCAGCCATAATAAAGGGTATTTCAGCTTCCTTAGCAGTCTTTGCAACATCCTCCCAGCCTGCTGATTGAAGTCCTAATACTACAAGATAGTCAACCTCTTCTTGAATAAGCTGCTGTGCCTGTGATATCTGTTTTGCATGATCACCTTCACCAAAAACCATTTTTGTTTCAAATCCAGCTTCCTTAAAAGCATCATTAAATGATATTGTATTAGCGGTACGCCAGTCAGATTCATTTGCGTTTGTTTGTACAACCCCAACTGTAATCTTTCCGTCTTTTTTGCTTGCGGTTTTGCTTTTTGTGCCACATGCAGTCAAAGATAACATAAGCATTAATACTAGAACAACAGAAATTAGCTTTTTCATAAAATATCCTCCCATCAGTTTGTTTTTATCATATAGGACACATTATTCTATACAATAAAAAATTGAATATACTTGATTACACTTCCAAGTATATTCAATACTAATTAATAGAAATACGGAGATTATTCCTGTCTTTGTTATCATTTTTACTGTGTTATAGTACAGATATATTATTGGTTAAGATTCTTATTTATATTGTTTGATTTTTTACGATTTTTAGTATATACGTCCTATACGTTCTGTACTGGCATTCTGCGCTTCAAAAACCTGTCCCTCTACATAGGATATCTTAGGAGCCTCTTCTCCTCTTTCCAAGCGAGCGATTATCTCTGCAATCGGGGGTCCTTGCAAGGGATTACATTCAATGACTACGTTAATGAACCCGGCTTCCATCATATCAAAAGCCTTTGATACTGCATCAAAGGATATGATTGTAATATCACCGTTAACCCCACAGCTTAATCCTGCTTCATGAATTGCCTCTATGGCACCAAATGTCATGTCATCATTTTGTGATACCAAAACATCAATATCATCATACTCCTGCAATAGCTTAATCATTACTTCCTTGCCCTTTGCTTTAGTAAAATCACCACTTTCATGTGCTACAATATTCCAATTCTCATGATGTTCTGCAATATCCGCAAATCCCTGCGAACGTCCAATCTGAGCCGTGGAATCTATGGTGCCCTCAAGTACAACAATATTTATGAGATTTACGTCTTCTTCATTCTCCTCCTGTGTCTCCTCTTCCGGTGGCAAGGATTCGTCTACCAGTATAGTATTATCATCATTGCCTTGATTCTCCAGATATTCTTCAAGCCATAGTCCAGCCTTAGCACCTTCTTCATATTTATCTGTGCCCACCCAAGCGACATAAAGACCTTCATCCTTTGTATCAATCATTCGATCCACAAGTACTACTGGTATTCCCGCATCTCTTGCTTCCGTAAGTACTGTATCCCAACCCGTTTCTGTTACAGGTGCAATAACTATATAATCAACCTCCTGAAAGATAAAGCTTCTTACATCCTTAATCTGGTTTTCTTGCTTTTGTCTTCCATTTGCAAATATCAATGAAAATCCATTATCATTAATAAGGGAGTTCTGTATTGATTTCGTATTGGCACTACGCCAGTCTGATTCTGAGCCAAGTTGGGAGAAACCAATAATAATCAAATCAGAATCAACATCATCCGTATTTTCGGATTCAATATTCTGCAGATTCTTTAAAGGCTTTAGGCTACAGCTGGATAGAGCAATCAAACCGATAAATATAATCAATAATATGATTCTGTTTTTCTTATTCATATCCCACCTCAATTCCCCTATTCTCCGTCAATCTTGCCGGAAACTTAATCATTATGTCTGTTCCCTCTCCTTTTTTGCTCTTTATATCCAATCCAAAGTCATTCCCATAGTTTAGTTTGATACGTTTATTAACATTTGCAAGACCAAAACCTGTACTCTGCTTACTACCTGGCCTTTCAACTTCTTTTCTTAATGCTTTTAGCTCCTCTTCATTCATACCTATTCCATTATCAATCACATGAAAGTATATAACCTCGTCAATAATTTTACCTATTACTGTTATTTTACCTTTTGCTCTTTGCATCTTAATACCATGATATAATGAATTTTCTATAAGCGGCTGTAGGGTCAGCTTTAAAATCTGATATACATATAACTCCTCCGGTATATTAATTTCATACGATAGAATGTCCTTATATCTCGATTGCTGTATCTGTAGATAGCTCTTAATATGTATTTCCTCTTCACGAATCGTAATAAAATCTCTTCCCTTACTTACAACAATTCTGAAAAATTCAGAAAGAGAAACAACAATGTCTATGGCTTCCTTATTCTTATCTCCTTCTATAAGCCAGATAATTGTATCTAATGTATTATAAAGAAAATGAGGATTGATCTGTGTTTGAAGAAGCTTTAATTCCATATATCTTAAGTTCTCCTGTTCCAGCTTGATACTCTTAACCTGCTGCTCCAATTGGATAGTCATATCATTGAACCTATCGGATAATATAGCCAATTCGTCATGGTTTTCACAGCTTGTCCTAGTCGTGAAATCTCCTTTTGCCACCATAGCCGTCTTATCGCATAGCATCCTTATTGGTTTTGTAATACTGTCTGTTAGAAGAATATTTACCAAAACTGACGCTATAATAATCGCAGATAATGCTACAATCATTGTCAAGATTACATTGGCAACCTGCTTATCAAGGCTCAGCCTAATCGCTTCAAAATCCTGAGTTTCATAATAAATGTAATACTGGATTTCTTCCTGAAAAAGCTCAGTCAAAATATAGATATCCGATTCCAGCATCTCAATATTCTCTTCATAATTACCTGTCTCCTGAAGATTATCACGAATTTCATTGATTCTGTCCCTCAGGGTATCAAGATTAAGCAGGATACGCTTAATCCAATCCAGACTTTCTCTACTTAAAGTTATCTCCTTCAGATTGGTAAAATTCTCCCTTGCATCATCTATCAGTGTATAAGGATTTATTAAGTCATCATTCTCATCAATCTCATCGAATGTTACAGCTTCTACAACAATCTTATACATGCTTTCATCCATTTCCTCTTTAAAATTGAGGTTATAATCATTAGCAGAGGTAATTCTTCGTACTATCGCATCATATGCAGTGCTATAATTATGTAGAGCTGCAATCTGGTAAACAGCTAGAATAATCATTGGTATAATAATGATAACGGCTACCATGAATAGCTTCAACCTTAATGGGTATTTAATTTGTTTTGTATTGCTATATTTTATTATACTAATTCCCCCCTTTGGATACTATGTAGTCACTCAAATACCGGAAGAATTAGGATTGTTCTTACCCTGTAACCGATAATCCGACGGTGTGCAATTCTGTGTTTTCTTAAATATGTAACTAAAGTAA
Organism: uncultured Herbinix sp.; assembly: GCA_964508985.1. Classification (GTDB taxonomy): domain Bacteria; phylum Bacillota; class Clostridia; order Lachnospirales; family Lachnospiraceae; genus Mobilitalea. The sequence continues at coordinate 5,441 of CAZDWP010000085.1, forward strand.
TGAGAATCAAGATATCCAACTAAACTTCCAATCTCAGTTATCTTATTGGCAGAGCACCTTAAATAGTCCTTTGCCTTCTCCATGCGGATATTAGTAAGGTATTCAATAAATGTCATACCTGTTTCCTGATTAAAAAGTGAGCTGAAATAATTTGGACTGATATTAACAGTAGATGCAACCTTATCAAGAGTAAGATCACTCATGGAATATTTTTTATGCATATATTCCTTTGCCTGTTCGATAATACCAGCATATCTTTTCTGACTATTATTATTACGTATATCAATTGCCTTCTTTAGAATAGATTTGTAGAATTCACAGCACTCCTCTAGACTTGTAAGTTGTTCAGTAACCCTATTCATGTTCTTAATGTTGTTATCTATAATATCCTTCGGGCACTTTAGAAGCTTTAAGAACTTTGTAATTACTGAGTATACATCCATAATAATATATTGCCTAAATAGGGTGGAATTCATAGCTTTTGAACCGAAGCCGTCAAAATAGCTGTCTACGAACTCATCAATATCATGTATGGTTCCTCTCTTTAAGAAATCCTCCAATAGCTTCCTGTCAAGCTTCTCAAAATCCATCTCACTTAACTGAACTCTGTTTCCAATCTGTGCCTTTATATTTCGTACATCATTATATGATAGGAACTGATCCCTGTTTTCAAAATAACGAAGGGAAAAAGCACTGTTAGCATCACGATATGAATGTTGTAGGTCACGGATACGATTAACGAACCGACCAATTCCACCAAAATAATGTACTTGATTATCACATATGTTTATTAATAAATTACACAATTCCTCGGTTAGTTCACTGATCTGCATTTCATCATCACCCAGAAGGATAAATGCCCAGCCATCCATACCACGTTCAAACACTTTTATATCAGGAAACATCCTTAGAGCTTCCATCATCTTTGCTTCACATTGAACTATTTCATTAGAATATTCGTACATATCATCCTGCAGCTTGAATTGAAATAGCATAACGCAAAATACACTAGCCACCATATTGATGCCCAGTTCCTCTTCTTGCTCTATAATCTGTGAAAGAGACATTTTCTTGCTTACTAAGGCATTAAAAAAGTCCTTTCTCTTTTCACCATGTTTTTGATAAACCAGATGCTGATACTGTTCCAATATCTGTTTCTCTTTACGTTCTTTTTCAATTGCTAAACCAGCATTTTTTACCGCAGCCATTAACTTAGAAGCTGTTACAGGCTTAAGCAGATATTCACTTACACCGATATCAATCGCCTGTTGTGCATATCCAAAATCACTATAACCGCTGACAATAATGATTTTAAGCTGTGGCATGTCCTTTTTTAATAAAGTACATAACTCAAGACCATCCATGAAGGGCATTCTAATATCTGTAATCAAGATATCCGGTTGTTCTTTTATGATCAACGGATATGCCAATTCTCCATCACCTTCGTCGCCAACGATTTTGAAACCCTCTTCTTCCCAACGAATCTTGTTCTTTATACCTTCTCTAATTACAATTTCATCTTCCACTAAAAAAACCTTGTACATATTCACTCCCCAGAGACTTCTTGGTTTTAATTGGTAGCAATTTTATCATATCACTGTTCTTTCAGGTTAACAAGTGTTCCAAATAATATAGTAAGAATTATTACAGTCAATATTTTCATATAATATAAAAAGACCGACCTCCCAATCGTTAGATTTTAAAATCTAACTTTTTGGGAGGTCGGTTCAGTCACTATAGATTTACTTATTTCAAGTTATCTGGCACTAAGTTCCTTGTCAAGGATATACATACCACTCCATTGGCCGTTAATTCTTTCTAATCTCTCTACAAGTACACTGAATGTATCCTCTTCTTCAATCTGCTCGTCTACAAACCATGTAAGAAGATTTAGTACTCTTTGTTCATTTTCTGTTCTTGCTTCATCTACTAAAGCATGGATGCGTGATGTCACTACTTTTTCATGAGCGAGTGCTTTCTTAAATACATCCTCAATAGAATCAAATTGACCGTCACCAGGATTTAAAGTGCGATATTTTATGCCATATCCTGTTTCTTGTAAGAATTTCTTGATTTTACCTGCATGTTCTACTTCTTCTTTAACCTGCTCATCTATAAAATGTGTCATACCCTTCATATTCTGCGCATCTAAATATGCAGACATAGTCGCATAAATGTAAGCAGACTCAAATTCAAAATTCATTTGTTCATTTAAATTGTCATATAATTTACTCATATATTATTCCTCCTATTAAGTTATATTAGTAACTATTACTATTATTGCATACATTAAGAATAAAGTCAATTA
>CAZDWP010000086.1:0-7704 GCA_964508985.1 uncultured Herbinix sp.
CCGTGTTTATAAGGTGTTCCAGAGTTTTGTCTTCTTACAACTGTCAAAGACAGGATTATAACCTTTTTTGCTTAAATTACAATAGATAAACATTACATTACAAACACCTGCCATAAGCAGGTGTTTACTTTAATAGTAATATATTCCTTTTTGTCGTAAGGATGCAAGTATATACAAAAAAAATATAATAAGGAGTAAAACAAGTCCCAAAAACCAAAAAAAATGTGGAAAATAATAAGAAATATGTAAAATTTGGATATATTTATGTAAAAATTATTCACATTTATGTTTTTATATGGTATAATAGCTTCAAGTTGTGAATTGTAATATTTTCTGGGGTTGTGTTCTAATTGGTAACTTGGAAAAGTGAGCTTAACCTGCGTTAACATACTTTTTCTTGATAACTAACGATAAATATCGACAGAAGGGGGACTTAGCTATGCAAATTACCGATGTTCGTGTGCGTAAAGTAAGCAAGGACGGAAAGATGAAAGCTGTTGTATCAATTACCATTGATAATGAATTCGTGGTTCATGATATCAAAGTGATTGAAGGAGACAAGGGTTTATTCATCGCTATGCCCAGCCGTAAAGCAGGGGATGGAGAATACCGGGATATCGCACATCCGATTAATTCGGACACACGTGACAAGATCCAAAGGATTATCCTCGAGAAGTACGAAATCGCTGCTTTGGATGCAGAGAACGATACTGAGACTGAGGAGTAGGAGAGGGAAAAACGGTAATAAAAAGACAAAAAGGACAGCAATGCTAGGAGGGCTGTCTTTTTTGTATGGAAAATTATATATTATGAATTATGTGATGTTTTGGATGTGTTTAGTGCGGATTGAAGAGCTTCCTGTAGTACCTTCGAGAAATTTATTCCTGCTTTCTCCGCTTCGACATTAAGCCAATAGGGAATAGTACAATTCTTTTTAACAGATCGATTATCAACAAGTTTACGATATTCTGTAAAATCAACATCAACCAGGGTAACTGTATCATTTTTATTAGGCGTGACTATTGCTGTGCCTGGCAGGGGTAGTTCTTTACCGTCGTCTTCCATATCAATTCCCATAAGCCCTATTGCATCACGCGCCATTGCAATTGAATCGGCTATACTTGATCCTTGTGTAGCTATATCGAAATCTGGTATTGATACATAGTATCCATCACTTTCTTCGGCAATAATAATTGGATAAGCTTCTTTCATTTATTTTTCCTCCTTTTGATAAAGTAGATGAAGTCCTTAAGAGCAAAGGCTTTAATAACCCGTGTTTCTTCATTATTTCTTTAGCCAGTCTCTCGTTAATCTCTGAATGTCTTGGTATCGGCTCAAACTCTTTACCATTAGTGTATATGTCGTGATTACCTCCAATCCGTTTCAAGTACCATCCATTCTTTTTGAGAAGCTTTAGTAAATATTTTCTCTTCATATATTATCCCACCTTATAACAATATTATACGCATTTTATACGCATAAGTCAACAGAATGGTTTTATATTCCTCAAGATAGCCAAAAGAGAAATGTAAAGTTGATGGGTTCCGTTTTATAAAGAAGGCACTCGTTAATACGAACGTGATCGAATGAAAGACAGTAATTTAAAGAAATATAAAATATCGTTACTTCGTTTTGCAACGATCGGAAGCGATGAGTTGATTCAAATTGAAGTGGCTTTGGATAAGTATGAGAATGGTAGATAAGAAAAAATCAGTACTATTGATACAAGAAGAAGTAATTTCAGTTGCCACAACCTCCCACAAGGTTTATAATATTATCTAGCAGAATTATTAATACTGTATATACTTGTTCCGATTCCATCTAAGTGGTTTTAAACCAGGTGGAAGGCATCAAGTATACGTATTTTTATGCACATTTTTAATTATTATTTATCAGCAAAGATAAGAAAAATGAGGTCAAACCATGCGTATTATAATCGGATTAGGAAATCCAACAGAAAAATATCAAGCCACCAGGCATAACATAGGCTGGGATGCTATAACCCGCATCGCAGATGATTATAAGATCGCTTTGAACCAGAAGAAGCATAAGGCAATCTGTGGTAGTGGATATATCGAGGGAGAGAAGGTAATACTTGCCAAGCCTTTGACATATATGAATCTTAGTGGGGAGAGTATACGGCAATTAGTAGACTTCTATAAAGTTGAATTAGAGGATATCATAGTTATATACGATGATGTCAGCCTGGATGTGGGACAGCTTCGGATTCGGAAGAAGGGCAGTGCCGGAGGGCATAATGGAATTAAGAGTATCATTAGCCACCTTGGAACAGACGAGTTTCCTAGGATTAAGGTTGGTGTAGGAGAGAAGCCAAAGGATTGGGATTTGGCTGATTATGTGCTATCAAGATTTAAGGTTCAAGAGGAAGTGGCTATAAGAGAAGCGCTTAAGGATATTTCAGATGCCTGTCGCATAATTATTACAAATGGTATGGATACAGCCATGAATCAGTATAATAAGAAGAAGTCAGAGGACGAGCAGACAAAGGAAAAAACCAGAAGGAAAGCAAAGAAGGTAGTTAAAGAATCCGACGAAGCCAAGGTAGCCGATAAAATCAATAGCGTTAAATCAGATATAGTCAAACAGAATAATGATAAGCAGGATATATATAAGCAGGATAAGGACAAACCGGAATCTGGACCAACTCAAGAAAATACTACATCTCTTTTTAGCAAAATCTTTCGCAAGAAGGAATCTCGGGATGATATATAAAAACTTATAAAGAGATATATAAGCATTTAAACACCATGACTATCAGGAGGAGCCCTAGTTGAAGACCTTTACAGAACCCTTGAAGGAATTAAAGGAGTTTAATGACATCAGGGATAATATAATAATGAATACCCTGCCGGTGCAAATTACCGGCTGTATTGATTCGCAAAAATGTCACTTAATCCATGGACTTGGTGAAGGCATAACCTTTAAAATAATCGTTACCTACAATGATTTGAAGGCCAAGGAAATATATGAGGATTATCGCCTTTATGATAGAAATGTATTCCTATATCCATCAAAGGATATTATATTTTATAGTGCGGATATTCATGGAAGAGCCATCGTAATAGACAGGTTAAGGGTTATAAGGCGGATTATCGAGAGGCAACCGACCACGATTGTAATGAGTCTTGACGGTGGTATGGATAGGCTGCTACCGCTTAAGATGATTATGGATAGAGTGATTACGATCACTCATGATGCGGTAATTAAGCTAAGTGAGTTTGGTGCCACACTTACAAGGCTTGGATATGAGAGACAGGCACAGGTAGAGGCTCCGGGAGATTTTGCTATTCGCGGAGGAATTATAGATATATTTCCTCTTACAGAGGATGCTCCCTATAGGATTGAGCTATGGGGTGATGAGATTGATTCTATCAGGACCTTTGACATCAGTAGTCAGCGCTCAATCGAGCAGGTGGATAAGCTAATTATTTATCCAGCTGCGGAGATTATACCAGATGAGAAGCGTTTGGCAGCAGGTCTTAAGAAGGTAGAAGAAGAAGAGAAGCAATATGTGAAAGGCCTTAGGGATAAGTTTAAGACCGAGGAAGCAGCAAGGATTCACAAGATTATTGCTGAGTTTAAAGAGAATTTAGAGGCTTACCAGGGTACTATGGCTTTGGAAAGCTATATCAATTATTTTTATGATAATACGATGAGCTTTTATGAGTATTTTGACAACGAGGATTCCCTTTTCTTTCTGGATGAGCCAGGAAGGCTGTCTGAAAAGGGTGATGCGGTGGAGACAGAGTTTCGTGAGGGCATGATTGGCCGTATCGAGAATGGCTATATCCTTCCCGGACAGATAGATGTAATCTATGCCTATAAGGATATTCTTAATACCCTTTCAAAGAAAAAAACCCTACTTATCTCTACTATGGAGCCTAGGAACAGCTATATAACTCCAAAGAGGAAATACGATTTTACAGTTCAGACTACGGCTTCCTACCATAAGAACTTTGATGTTCTGGTAAAAGACTTAGAGCGCTGGAAGAAGAACAAATACCGCGTTATCCTTCTGTCAGGATCGAGGACAAGGGCAAAGCGCTTAGTTGATGACCTTTATGATTTTCATATAAATGCTTTCTATAGTGAGGATATGGACAGAACTCTTATGGATGGCGAAATCATGGTAGCCTATGGCAAACTAAGGAGGGGCTTTGAATATCCACTTATAAAGTTGGTTGTTATCTCGGAAAGCGATATTTTCGGAGCGGAGAGAAAGAAGAAAAAGAAGAAGCCCAGCCATGAGGGTAAAAGGATTCAAAGCTTTACGGAGCTTACACCCGGTGATTATATAGTTCATGAGAATCATGGACTTGGCGTATACAAGGGCATTGAAAAAATTGAAGTAGACAAGATTACTAAGGATTATATTAAGATAGAGTATGGTGACGGAGGCGTGTTGTATGTGCTAGCAACAGGCTTTGATATGATTCAGAAATATTCTGGTGCCGAGGGTAGAAAGCCCAAGCTTAATAAGCTCAATTCCGTTGAATGGAAGAATACCAAGGCAAGGGTAAAGGGCGCCGTTAAGGAAATGGCCAGAGAGCTGGTGGAGCTCTACGCAAGAAGACAGGAAAAGCAGGGCTTTATGTTTGGCCCAGATACTGTCTGGCAGAGGGAATTCGAGGAAGCATTTCCATATGAGGAGACAGATGATCAGCTTCGTGCCATTGAAGAAACAAAGAAGGATATGGAAAGTAATAATATTATGGACCGTCTGGTATGCGGAGATGTAGGCTATGGCAAGACAGAGATTGCGATTCGTGCGGCCTTTAAGGCTGTATCCGATGGTAAGCAGGTGGTCTTTCTGGTGCCTACCACTATCCTTGCACAGCAGCATTACAACACTCTAGTGCAAAGAATGATGGATTATCCGGTCAGCGTGGATATGCTGTCACGATTTAGAACGGCTGCGGAGCAGCGAAAGACACTCGAGAGGCTTAAGAAGGGCAGTCTTGATATAGTTGTGGGAACTCACAGGGTTCTTTCCTCTGATATAGTATTTAAGAATCTGGGGCTTCTTATCGTGGATGAGGAGCAGCGCTTTGGAGTTACCCATAAGGAGAAGATTAAGCAACTTAAGAAGGATATTGATGTGCTGACACTCACTGCGACTCCGATTCCAAGAACTCTTCATATGAGTCTGGTGGGAATAAGAGATATGAGTATACTTGATGAGCCGCCGGTGGATCGCCTTCCTATTCAGACCTATGTACTCGAGCATAATGAGGAAATTATAAGAGAGGCAATAAGCCGTGAGCTTGCCAGGGGCGGACAGGTTTACTATGTATTTAACAGGGTAGGTGGCATTGACGAGATTGCGAATATGGTTGCTAAGCTCGTTCCGGAGGCAAATGTTGCAGTAGCCCATGGACAGATGAATGAGCGTACCTTAGAAAAGATTATGTTTGATTTTATTTCTGGCGAAATTGATGTTCTAGTATCTACAACTATTATTGAGACAGGGCTTGATATCTCTAATGTAAATACTATGATTATTGATGATGCCGATAGACTTGGCCTTTCGCAGCTTTATCAGCTACGAGGACGTGTGGGAAGATCCAATCGTACCGCATATGCTTTCTTGATGTATAGAAGAGATAAGATGCTCAAGGAGATAGCCGAGAAGAGACTTCATGCCATAAAGGAATTTACTGAGCTTGGCTCGGGCTTTAAGATTGCCATGAGGGATCTGGAGATTCGCGGTGCCGGTAACCTTTTGGGTGCCGAACAAAGTGGTCATATGGAGGCAGTAGGTTATGATCTGTATAGCAAGATGCTTAATGAAGCCGTAAAATCTCTTAAGGGTGATGGAGCTTACGAGGAGACATTTGAGACTACAGTAGAAATGGATATGGATGCCTTTATACCTGCTACTTATATTAAGAACGAGGTTCAGAAGCTAGATATCTATAAGAGAATTGCAGGTATTGAGAGTGAAGAAGAGCTTATGGATATGCAGGAGGAGCTACTAGACCGCTATGGAGATTTACCCCATTCGGTTAATAATCTTCTTAATATTTCACTTATCAAATCACTCTGTAACAGTGTATATATTCAAAGCCTAATTCATAAGGATTATGACGTCAAGCTTGTCATGCATCCTAGGGCAAAGATTAATGTAGGAAGAATACCAGAGCTTATAAAGCTTTATTCTAATAGCTTGAAATTCTATGCTCAAGCCAATCCTTATTTTACCTATCAGCTTCCTAAGCCCGCTAAGGGAAAGGTCGATACTATAGCCATTCTTGAAGACCTTAAAAAATTGCTTATGGATTTCAAATCATTGTTATAAGAGTTATTTGTAACTTGACAATGACAAAACGCTTAACTACAATATTCACGAGAGGCAGATTAGGCCAAGAGAAACATTATGATTTATGTGACATGCCCTTTATGTCACAATAAAGGATACTGTTTCTCTTGGATAAGTGCAACGTGAGCGAAAAAACCTTAGGTTTTTGAGCTCCTAATCTGCAAATTATAATCTAGATAATAATGATTAGGCTTTATGCGAAAGGGACTCATATGAACATATACCGTATTTATAGTAAAGTTAAGAGAGAGCTATTAAAGTCAAGTAGAATAATATTATTAATTGTACTTATTCTCCCGTTCTTCGGCGGATGCCGGATTAATGAAGATGATTATGAATTGACCAATTATACAGGTAAATCCGTTAATTCATTTGAAAAAGCTACCAAAACTGAGCTAACCGAAGAAAGTAATGGTATATATAAGATAAAAGGCGAGCTACAGCTTATAGCACCGAAGGGGGCTATTGAGTCCTATACTATTTTAGAGGGCTCCGAGCATTATAAGCTTTTTGGTGTAGGAATCGGGATGAACAAGGCTGAAGCCGAGCAAAAAATTCTGAAGGCCTATGAAGAAGAGGCTAATAAGGCCATAGAAGCAGAGAAGAACTCGGTTACCCACACATATAGAGATAAGGATAGTGAGCTATATCTGTCCTATGATATTGATACAGGCCTAGTTACTGAAGTTTCCTATTATCATCTGAACATTGAGAGCCTAATGGAGGATGAGGAGTTAACAAATGCCGGTGAGCTGATTGCTCTGGTTGGAGATAATAGGGTATATTATAACGAGGCTATGGTGTATCTTAAATCCGTGCAGGAAAATTATGAGATTGACTATGGAAAGGGCATATGGGATGTGGATATCCTCGGTGATGGGAGCAGCTTTGGTGGATATATTAAGGATGAGGTCCTAAAGCAGATCATACAGCTAAAGGTTATTCGAGCTAAAGCTAATCAGGAGGGAATCTTATTAACAGAAGAAGAAAAGGCAGATGCTGCGTCTTATGCTAGGGAGCATTATGCAGGCCTATCTGATGCTGATAGGAATCGCTATTTGGTAACCCTTGAGCTCTTAGAAAAAGTGTATTCCGATAACATATTGGCAGAGAAGGTGTTTGAGACCTTAACCATAGATGTGGATACAAATGTACCTGATATTAATGCACGGCAAATTACAATTCAACATATACTTATATACAGCACAGAGTTAAATGATGAGGGAAATAGAGTGTCTCTATCCTTAGGACAGAGAAATAGTGCTTTTGATAAGGTAAACGAATTGCTTGAGAAAGCAAGAACCGGAGAAGATTTCTATGCACTGGCAGAGACAAATTCTGAGGTTGATGAGATAGAATATACC
>CAZDWP010000087.1:0-7606 GCA_964508985.1 uncultured Herbinix sp.
GCACAGGATTTTCATATTCTTACGAATCCCCTACACCCGGAGAACCCTTGGTATTATGAAGAGGAGATGGATTATCCTATCAGTACTCCATCCTGGACCTTTGACGAGGGTTCACTAATGCGATGGGCTGATTTTGAGCTTTTAGAGTGGCCCATAGAAACACTTGAGACATTATCAACTCAAATAATTGATTCCGATGATGTTAGCCAGGTAACTCTTCTAGCTGTGGGAGACAACCTTATTCATATCGAAGTAGTGCAAAGTGGTAAGCAGGATGACGGTTCATATAACTTCGATCATTTATATGATGAGATTAAGGATGAAATTATGGCTGCAGATATAGCAGTTGTAAATCAAGAGACAATCCTCGGTGGTAAGGAATTAAAATACTCGGGATATCCTGCATTTAATTCTCCCACGGAAATCGGTGATGCCTTGACAAAAGTCGGCTTCGATGTGGTACTACATGCGACAAATCATACAATGGACAAGGGGTTAAAGGGTGTAACCAATACTTTTATGCATTGGGATAACTATCCTGATATAACTGTACTTGGCATAAATGAAACCGAAGAAGACAGTGAAACAATTCCCATCATTGAAAAGAACGGCATAAAGATAGCTATGCTAAATTATACATATGGTCTAAACGGCTACAAGATCCCTAAAGACAAGCCCTTTCTTGTAAACATGCTGGATAAAAAAGAGATGGAGAAGGATATTAAAAAAGCCCGCGAATTAGCGAATTTTGTTATCGTTTATCCCCATTGGGGTACGGAATATGTCTATAAGCCCATAAGTACACAAAGAGAACTGGTGGATTTCTATTATGAGCTTGGAGTGGATCTTGTAATCGGAACCCATCCCCATGTTATTCAACCTGTAGAATGGATCACTTCTGAATCTGGCCACAATATGCTGGTCTATTATTCATTGGGTAATTTTCTTTCATATCAAAAGGAGCCAGCCCGTATGCTGGGTGGCATAGCCCAGGTAACCATAACAAAGGATGATACTGATACTTATATAAGCGATGCTTCTATCACACCAATTGTGACTCATTATGAGCACGGTCCCGCTGATTATAATTATGGAATCTATAAGCTTTCGGAATATTCCTCTGAAATGGGAGATATCCACGGTGTTTCGGATATTGCTACACAGGGCGATTTCTCATATGAAGAAACCTTACGGACTGCAAAGAAGGTTCTTGGTGCCTGGTACGGTACCAGGTACGGTACCTGGTACCAAAAAGAATAAGATTGGCTAAAAAGGTGCATCCATACGGACGCACGTTTTAGCCAATCTTATCTTTATCAATCTACCCTCTCGCTCCCCAGCCTCGTTCCTCTGGTTCATACCTTCTCCAGTACTTACCGCTACTAGATTAACAAATTTTAGTTAATATGTCAATACTTTTTACTTTATTCGTATATTTTTTATCATTTTGCATAAAAGCATTTCCATATACAGCCAAAATACCGTACCGGGTACAGAGCTATTTGGTACCTGGTACCGAATAGCCATTTGGGTTTTTGCTTTGCCAGTTATAGGAATCTTTACACATTTGCTCGATGCCTCTTTGTGCCTTCCAGCCAAGCTCTTTCTGTGCTTTTGATGGGTCGGCATAGGATGTGGCAATGTCTCCTGATCTTCTTTTTGCTATGGTATAAGTAAGCTTTTTATTACAGGCCTTCTCATAGTTCCTAATTATTTCGAGTACGCTGTAGCCTCTTCCCGTTCCCAGATTATAAGTCACCAGTCCGGGCTTAGTCACAAGCTTTTCTATTGCTTTTATATGTCCTAAAGAAAGATCTACTACATGTATATAGTCTCTGACGCCGGTTCCGTCGGGAGTATCGTAATCGTTTCCAAACACATTTATCTTATCCAGTGCACCTGAAGCCACCTTGGCTATATAAGGCACCAAATTGTTGGGAATCCCATTGGGGTCTTCTCCGATATTTCCGCTTTCATGGGCACCTATTGGATTAAAATACCTTAGTATGGCTATATTCCAGCTGTTATCAGCCGCATACAAATCTCTAAGTATATCCTCAATCATAAGCTTAGTTCTTCCATACGGATTGGTTACTGATAAAGGAAATTCCTCTGTTATTGGTACTGTCTTTGGATCTCCATATACTGTGGCAGATGAAGAAAATACAAGGTTTTTCACTTCATATTTCTCCATTACTTCCAGTAGATTAATAGTACCGGTTACATTGTTTTGAAAATACTTCAAAGGTATCTTACAGGATTCCCCCACTGCCTTAAGACCCGCAAAATGAATTACTGCTTCGATATTTTCTCTTTCAAATATTCTTTCTAATGCTTCCTTATCAAGAATATCATTTTCATAAAAGCTAACATTCTTACCTGCAAGCTTCTCGACTCGCTTAATAGCTTCTATACTAGAGTTACTTAGATTGTCAACAACCACAACATCATATCCTGCACCAAGAAGCTCTAAATCAGTATGACTTGCAATATACCCCGCTCCTCCTGTTACTAATATCTTCATAATATATTTCCTCCTTTATAACACTCCTGACAACATGTGATAGCATGTTGTCTAACGGATTATATTTTGCCTTACCATAATATTTATCATTTCTTACCATTATATAGTAGATTTTCTAAATAACAATAAGAAAATTTACTATTGGCAAATTATACTCCGCGTCTTTACGCTAATATTATAGGGATTTCCACAATATAACAGGTTAATCCCCATCATTAGTATGCTAAAATAATATTGGTAGACGGGTTCTCTAATGTACTCTTACACCCGCCATAATGTGAAAGGAGTATACCATGGGAAAATTATTTTCCTTCCGGTATGCCCTTCTTTTAGGCTTTCTTTTGCTTAGTATCAGCTCATATCGCTTTATTAGGGATATTGATACGGTTAACCCAGAATATGATATGCCTAATGCTGCTGTCGATTCTGTCAATGATTCTTCTTTTGTTTATAACCCTTCCTTTATACATAACGATAAAACTTTGAATGCATTAGGGACTACGATTACTCTTGGAGAAAGTGCCGAAAGCATTCTAGATAAACTTGGTAGCCCTAACCGTATAGCTAAGACAGAGATGGACTTTGATTATTATGTCTATAACAATAATTATAGTAAGCTTTTATTGGTTGCTATAAAAGAAAATAAGGTTGTGGGCTATTACACAGACTCTATAGATTTTAATTACCTTGATATTACCCCTGGCTGTAGCTTGGAAAAGGTAAATCAATCACTAAATACGGATTTGTCTGTCGATTATATTCTTACGAATATCACAGAAAATCACACATTACATATATTTATGGATGATATAGGCTCCCATACGGTAACGGGAATATCTCTTTTAATCTCTGATGTAAAAGAGATTGGTTATACCGAAGATGTTAAGAGGGATATAGAACTTCTTATCTATGACCTTACTAATTCTATAAGAAAAAGAAACGGTATTCCCATACTTTCCTGGTCCTCTACTGCTGCCAAGGCTGCCCAGAAGCACTCCATAGATATGGCTGAAAATGCTTATTTTGAACATTATAGTCTCTATAATAAAACACCGGGTGACAGACTTAAAGAAGAAGGCATATATTATCAGTCCATAGGCGAAAATATTATTGCAGGATATGAAAATGCAATTGTTTGCAGTCATGCATGGTTTAATTCGCCTGAGCACAGAGATAATATACTAAATAAAAATTATAGGAGCTTAGGAGTAGGGTTTACATACCTCGAAGATAGTATATACAAAACTTATATCACACAGAATTTTTTCAGGTAAATATGTAGCATACTACTTAATAATATTATGTTTTTTCTGATACTTCAAATAATCCTTCTAATATAAATTAAGCCTTGATTAATAGGTATACTATAATGTATCCTTATACAAGGGAGGATGTTATATGGATCAACAATTATTTCACAATATATGTGATGAAGTCATTGGACAAGGGCAGGGCTTAATGGGTATTGGAACCTTAAGTGAAAAGACCGTGCACTCTGTCCTAAAAAGTTATTGCGATCCCAACGAGAACAACCACGAGATTAAAATAGATGGCTATGTAGCAGACATCTGTAACGGACATGAAATAATAGAGATACAGACCAGAAGCTTTGACCGTTTAAGAAAAAAATTATCAGTGTTTTTAGATCAGTATCCCGTAACCATAGTTTATCCCATTCCATATATCAAATGGATCAGATGGGTAAATCCACAGACGGGTGAGATAACTCAGCCAAGAAAATCTCCAAAAAAGGGCACTCCCTATATAATCTTCCCTGAGCTTTATAAGATAAAGAACTTTCTTTTAAAGCCTAATTTACGTATTAAAATCGTAATGATCAATATGGAGGAGTACAGGTTCCTAGATGGATGGAGCGAGGACAAGAAAAAAGGTTCTTCCAAATGTGATCGAATCCCTACAGACCTTATTAATGAAATATATATATCAGAATCGGAGGATTATAACCAACTCATACCCGAATCCTTGGAAGAGGAATTCACCTCTAAGGATTATAAGAAGGCCTCTGGTCTGTCAACCGGTGCTTCGACCACCGCTGTACATATCCTTAATTACGTAGGCGTTATAGAAAGAATAGGTAAGAAGGGTCACGCTTATCTATATTCACGAAAAGCAGATTAGATCAAGGGAAACATTATGGTTTAAATGACACGCTTTTTGTGTCATAATAAGAAATAATGTTTTACTTGAATAAGTGCAACGTGAGCGAAAAAACTGTAGGTTTTTGAGCTCCTAATCTGCTTTTCAATAGATTAGATCAAGGGAAACATTAAAGAAAATTATAAAAATAAAAGGAGGTATGGGGGTAAAAAGTATAACCCTCTCTAAGCAGCTATGAGTACAGAAAACGCTACAAGTATCGAGGATAACAACAAGGAAGTAGAAGAAGTTACAAATGAAAATGAAGTGATTCCTTCAATGGATGAATTTAAAGACCAGATTGAGAAATCTTTTAAAAAAGTCGTTGAAGGTGATCTCTTAAAGGGAACGGTAATCGGTATATCGGAGACAGAGCTTTCACTAGATTTGGGCTCCTATACCGAAGGAATCGTAAAGCTTGAAGAGCTTAGCAACGACCCTGCATTTTCCATAAAGGGTGACGTAACTGTTGGAGAAGAAATGTCCTGTATTGTTATTAATGAGGATGATGGAAAAGGAAATATCCTCTTATCAAAAAAGCGGGCAGATGATATCCTTTCATGGGAAAAGCTTTCTGAGAATATGAAATCCAAAACAAAGCTGACTGTTAAAATAGCCCAAGCGGTAAAAGGCGGTGTTGTAGCCTATCTTTTTGGCCTCCGTGCTTTTATTCCCGCATCTCAGCTATCTATAGAATATGTGGAGGATTTGGAAACCTGGGTAGGGAAAGAGATTGAGGCTGTCATTATAACCGCCTCTAAGGATGATAGAAAGCTAGTCTTATCAGGAAAAGAAGTAGAATTAGAAGTTGCTAATAAGAAAAGAGCTAAAAATATGGCTAATCTTACCCGTGGCTTTGTAACAACAGGAATCGTTGAAAAAATCATGCCCTACGGAGCTTTCGTAAATATTGGCGAAGGTCTCTCTGGCCTGCTTCACATATCTCAAATTAGCGAAAAAAGAATCAAGTCTCCAAATGAAATAATTAAAGAAGGTGAGACTGTTACCGTAAAGATTTTAGATATAAAGGAAGGCAAAATCAGCCTAAGCATGAAAGCCGTCATGGATAAGCAAGATGTAGCCATGGACTTTACAGATGTTCCTTCCTCCTATCAATCCGGTGAAGAAGTAACAACCAATCTTGCCTCACTACTAAAGGGCATAAAGCTAGATTAGTCGTAAAAAAAACTGTTTCAAACTATATAAGGAGAGCATAGGTATATCTATGCTCTCCTGTTTGTTTGAAGCAGCTTTTATAGTTTAAAAATAAATATAATCCATAAGATAAAGAATAATATATGCAAGTGCTCCGAGTGATATAAACTGTAGTATAAAAAGCACCCACAACAGTCCTCTATTTCCATTAACCTTTTTTTGTAGCTTAAGATAATTATCCCGAAGTCCTGTGTTTTCCTCTTTAATCTGAACTAAAAGTTGCTTATGTAGGTCAGATAATACAGTTGATAGGTTGTTGATAAGTCGCTTATCTAGCTCTTCTAATTTGTAGTTTGTCTCAATGACTGTTGCCATAAGACTTTCTATTTGGTCTATGGTTTTTCTTTCCTGGCTTTGTGCTTCCTCGTCTTGCACCTGTGACCAATCGGTTCCCTTTTGTTTCATCTCATCCAAAATTAAAAGAATTTCTTCACTCTGATTCTGTATCTGAGATAGCTGCATTGATGTCTGAACCAGGGATATCTGTCTACCGTCGGGGTTATTATCAATTTGCCCAAGTCTATGGATATACTCCTCCATGGACTGTCTATAACGCTTTAGTACCTCTTTGTACTGAGCAAGTCGTAAATCATTTCTGTCCTTGGTATAGTCTGAATTCTCCTTATTTTTAGACAAAGGAAATAGACTCATCTTCATCCTCCTTGGCCAAACAATGCTCCTAATCCTAGCAACATTCGGCTTTTCTCTGTTTTTTTCTTATCCTTCTTATCCTTTTTTGTATCTTTTTTTCCTTCTTCTTCATCCACTATGGCTTCAATGGCTTGTTGTGCACTGTAGCTTTGAACCTCTTCATTTATTGATAGCATCTTCTGATCTAAGTACGACACTAGCTCCGAGCATTCCTTCAGCTCTTTTCTTATGTGCTCAGGTGCATTTCCTTCAAATTTATAATAAATTTTATGTTCAAGACTTGCCCAAAAGTCCATAGCAATTGTTCTAATCTGTATCTCAACTTTAATATCAATGGTTACACTAGAAAGGTAAACCGGAACAGTAACAATCATATGATAGCTTGTATATCCGTTGGGCTTAGGATTGGCGATATAATCCTTTATAGTTATAACCTTAATGTCACTCAGTTTAGATATCAAATCTGCTATTCGGTAAATATCCGATGTAAAGGAACATATAATCCTTATACCGGCAACATCATTAACATACTCAATTATATTATCTACATTTAATTCATATTCATAACGCATTAATTTCTTTGCAATACTTTTCGGAGTTTTTAATCTGGAGGTAATATGCTCAATAGGATTATACTGATGAGCTAGCTTAAACTCATTATTAAGTATTTCTAGCTTAGTATTAATCTCCTTTAATGCAGCATCATATAGCATTAAAGCTTGGCTCCACTCCTCTGTCTCATTATATAGCTTAGGTAGTTCCATTGAATCACAACCTTTACATATGTATAATTTAATTACACAAATTTATTAACCATCTTTGACCTTACGAGGACAGTATAGCATATAATTATGAACAAACCTTGAAGATTTAAAATTTTAATCAAAAATTAAGAAATAAATCTGTTTTTTTTGTTTACTTTTATGACGCTATTGCCCATTTTACAGAAGTAACAGTTCATTAAAAGACTTTAATTTCTTATGCTTCTTGCAGAGTCTTACAGTTTGTTAATAATTTGTTAAAAATTCTTGTTGACAATAACAATTCTTCCATATATAA
>CAZDWP010000088.1:0-7597 GCA_964508985.1 uncultured Herbinix sp.
GGGTACATTTTCCACAGGATTCATCTACGGTAAACTCTAGGAAGAACTTTGCAATATCTACCATGCAGTTGTCCTCATCCATAACAATGAGTCCGCCTGAACCCATCATAGATCCTATGCTAATCAAGTTGTCATAATCGATTGGAATATCATAATGACTGGCTGGAATACATCCACCAGAGGGTCCGCCTGTCTGTGCAGCCTTAAATTTCTTACCGTTCGGAATTCCTCCTCCGATTTCCTCAATAACCTCACGAAGAGTTGTTCCCATAGGTATTTCTACAAGCCCGGTATTATGTATTTTTCCTCCCAGGGCAAATACCTTAGTACCCTTGGCTTTTTCTGTTCCCATGGAACTAAACCATTCGGCACCGTTAAGTATTATTTGTGTAATATTTGCGTATGTCTCTACATTATTAAGTATAGTAGGCTTCTGGAACAATCCCTTTTGTGCGGGGAAAGGAGGACGAGGACGTGGCTCACCACGATTACCTTCAATGGATGTCATCAGAGCGGTTTCCTCTCCACAGACAAATGCTCCTGCTCCAAGCCTTAACTCTATGTCAAAATTAAAATCAGTTCCAAATATATTGTTACCAAGTAAGCCATATTCTCTTGCCTGTGAAATGGCTATAGTTAATCTTTCAACAGCAATAGGATATTCCGCACGGATATAAATATAACCCATAGATGCTCCAATTGCATAACCTGCAATAGCCATAGATTCCAACACTACATGAGGATCGCCTTCTAATACTGAACGGTCCATAAATGCACCGGGGTCGCCTTCATCCGCATTACAGCAGACATATTTTTGGTCGGCATCATTACCTTTAGCAAGCTTCCACTTAAGACCAGTAGGAAATCCGCCGCCACCTCTACCTCTTAATCCGCTGTCCAGAATTGTTTGGATAACCTGATCGGGGGTATACTGTGTAAGAACCTTTCCTAATGCTTCATAACCGTTGGTAGCTATATACTCATCAATGCATTCGGGATTTATTACGCCGCAGTTACGTAGAGCAATTCTATGCTGCTTCTTGTAAAAATCGGTTTCACTAATGGAAGTTATGCCTTCTTCGGTTACGGTTTCATCATAAACCAGCCTAGAGACAATACGTCCCTTTAGAAGATGCTCATTTACAATTTCGGGAATATCTTCGACCTTTACCATAGAATAAAAGGTTGCTTCTGGGTAAATAACAATAATAGGACCTAAAGCACACAATCCATGGCAACCGGTCTGTACAACTGATACTTCATTTTCTAAGCCGGATTTTTTGATTTCTTTATTTAAGGATTCCAAGATCTTTGGAGTTCCGGAGGAAGTACATCCGGTTCCACCACAGACTAAAACATGTGAACGATACATAATGTGACCTCCTTTGGTTATCCGATCATCTCGGAAATAGTATATTTATTAACTATATGACCGCGAATTATATGCTGGTCTATTACTTCAAGTGCCTTTTCTGCAGTCATATTTACATAGGTTACTTTATCCTTGCCGGATTCGACAATTTCAACTATAGGCTCATACTGACATAATCCTATACATCCGGTCTGAGTTACCATAACATTTGTTAAGCCCTTTTCCTGCACGATATCGGAAAGAGCAGTTAGTACAGGCCTTGCGCCACTGGCAATACCACAGGTAGCCATACCAACTACGATACGAATCTGGTTACTATCTTCTTTGCGTAGCCCCATCTGTGCCTGCATAGTTTCTCGAATTGCTTTTAGCTCTTCTAGAGATTTCATCTGCTTTCCTCCTTTTATATGAAACAATTATAACGGCTAGAACAAATTACCGTCATCTATTTCCCCCTGATTTTCTTTAAGGAAATTACGTATAAATTTGGCAACCTCCGGCGTATCAAACCGAATATCACCAAGAATTTGTCTAAAACTTCTTGTATCCAGCTGATATTCTTTACCGTCGCACTCATAGACATAGAGAAAATCAATGCTTTGGTTTGCCAGTATCAATGTATATATTGTGGAGCATATATCTCCTAAGGGCATTCTATCTATATGTGAAAGGCCAAAGGAGGCATTTATTGTGGTGCTGTAGTCAGGTATAGATTCTATCAACATACTTCCCCCGGTTATTTCTGCGGCTTGTTTCAAGAAAGGTATTCCAAGTCCAACATCTCTTGTGTTACGTGTAGTGAAGAAGGGGTCCGCGACCTTGGAAATTTGTTCATCTGTCATGCCGCAACCGTTATCGGTTATCTTTATTGAAAGTAGATCTTTTTTCTTACTTATACGAACCTCGATCTTAACCAAATCTGATCCTGCCCGTATAGAATTATTCGCTATATCTAATATGTTTAATGAAATTTCTGGTAACATCTTATTCGTATTTAGCTAGGATTCCTTGAACGTCATCAACCGTGATTTTTCCATATACATCATCGTTAACGGTCATTACTGGAGCTAAGCCACATGCTCCTATACAACGACATGAATCCAATGAAAACTTTCCGTCAGGAGTACATTCTCCATCAGAAATACCTAAGAGATCCTTAAGCTTACTATAAATATCCCCTGCACCCTTTACATAGCATGCTGTTCCTAAGCATATTGAAACTACATATTTGCCTTTCGGGCTTAGAGAGAATTGAGAATAAAAAGTGGCAATACCATATATCTTTTCAAGTGGTATTTCCATTTCGTTAGAAATAATTGATTGAACCTCAATAGGCAGATAACCATATATCTCTTGGGCTTTCTGCATAATGGGCATCAATGCACCTTTTTCACTCTTGTGCTCTTCTATGACTCCGAGTAGCCTACCATACTGCTCATTTGTTCCTGCAAATGGTACTGTACTTTGTTTCACACCCATGATGTAAACCTCCTTGTAAATAAATTTCAAATCAAAACATAGCTATTATACCATGGGATTGTTAAAAAATCTACAAAAATATTTTACAATGATAGCGGAAAAATGTAAGATGATATATGCAATATGCATAATATAAGGAAAAACACTGTTTGATGTCTTAAAGTGGCCTTTCTGGGCGCATTAATTTACTAGCCGATTGTAATTACTAGCAAATTGTATTATAATTAAATCCACAATAATAATCTTATTATCTAATAATACATACTGAAAGGTGTGAAAACATGAGCGAAAATGAGACAATGGATCTGGATCAGATGCTGAATACTTCACCATGTGGTCTAATAAAAATCGCATTAGATGATGAGCTTACAATTATCCGTGCGGCTGATGCATTTTATAAGCTTATTGAGATGGATCAAAGTAAGCAGGCAAAGCTACCCAAATCCATATTTAAGACGGTGTATTCAGCAGATATTATTTACTATACACAACAGATTGCAGCCCAGAAGCGAAGGCAGGACAATCAGTTTTTGCTGTCTTACAGAATACTGCAAAAGAACGGTAGTTTGAAATGGGTTATGATTAGTGGTAATAAAATTGATGAAGAATTTCAGAAGCAGAACAGAACATATCCAATATACTTATGTACGTCTTTAGATATATCCGAGCATATGACTGCTTTTAAGAAAATAGAACAGGAATTGGATTATCATCGAACCATTTTAGAGCTTTCAAAAGAATTGTTTTTTAAATATGATATTGCTTCGGATACATTATCCTTTAGAGAATTATTTCGTGAGGTGTTCGGTAGGGAACCTGAGATTAAGAATTTTAGCAAGAAGTTGGAAAAGACTAAGATTATTCATCCCGATGATTTACCAGGAGTTATTAAGATATATAAGAGTATGATGGGTGGTAAAAAGCAAGCACGATTAGAGCTTCGATTGTTTACGAAGGATGGAGATATAGCTTGGTATATTTGCTATGCATCAATAATCTTCGATGATAATAAGAACCCCTTTAGGGTAATTGGAAAGTTGTCATTAGTAAACAGAAAACAGGAGGACAAAAAAGTTCCTAAGATTCAGCTGGATTCTTTAACTAAAGTATACACTAAGGATTGTGCTGAAAGTATGATTTTTGATAGTATGAATAACCAAGATGAAGAGGACATATCCGCACTTTTTGTGTGTGAAGTCCGAAATTACAAAGTATTGAATGAGGTTGTTAGAATAGTTGACGGAGAAAATGTCCTAACCTCTATAGCTGGAATACTTAAGAAACACTTTAGAAGTACAGATATTATTGGCAGAATGGGTTTAGGCGATTTTCTTGTATATATGAAGGGCATAAGCTCCGAAAGAAATGCATATGAGAAGGCAGAATATATCTGTAGAGAGGTTAATAAATTATATTCATATGACTTTAATAAGAATGGAGCCATCTTAAGCATAGGAGTAGCATTGTTTAGGGGACAAGCAGACCTTCAAGCGGAAATGGCAAATGCTAAAGTGGCACTCGTCATGGCGAAAAAGGATAATACCAGTTCCTTTGAGGTTTTTTATCCATCACTTAGTAAATAGATAAAAAAAAACAAGGAGATATTATATAGATGATTGTAAAAGATGTTAGGGATGCTCTTGGAGCAAGATATATTTGCGGAGAGGAGCTGCAAGACAGAGAGGTTCATGCTGCATGTGGCTCGGATATGATGAGTGATGTACTTGCTTTTATGAAGGATCGGGCTGTACTGTTAACTGGAGTATGCAATCCACAGGTTATACGCACAGCGGAGATGATGGATATAGTATGCATTGTATTTGTGAGAGGAAAAATGCCTGATAATACGATGATTGAAATGGCACAAGAAAGAGAGATTGTTCTTCTAAGCAGTGGACACAGGATGTTTTCAGCATGTGGATTGCTATATGAAAAGGGTCTACGTGGAGGTGCACCATATCGATGAATGAAAGCATAACCCTTAATTATGATGTGGATTCCAATGATTTTACCAGAGCAGGAGAAGCCTCCAGCAATGTAAAGAGAAAGCTTAAGCTCATGGGTGTGGACCCTGAGATTGTGAGAAGGGTTGCCATTTCCTTATATGAAGGGGAAATCAACATGGTAATTCATTCTTATGGCGGAGAGATTAAGGTGATTATTTCACCAGAAGAGATAGAAATGATATTAAGCGACAAAGGTCCGGGTATTGAAGATACCGAGCTTGCTATGAAAGCAGGATACTCTACTGCACCAGACAATATAAGGTCCTTGGGATTTGGTGCGGGTATGGGACTTCCCAATATGAGAAAGCATTCCGATGACCTTAAGATTGAAAGTAAGGTAGGAGTAGGGACAACATTAATAATGAAGGTTTATATGTAATCAAGTGGACTATAAGATGGAGTGAGGGCATGGGTGAATTTTATAATTCAGTGTATTTAAACAAGGATCTATGCATGGGATGTATAAATTGTATTAAGCGATGTCCTACGCAGGCTATAAGGGTTAGAGATGGTAAGGCCTTTATTATAAAGGAATTTTGTATTGACTGTGGAGAATGTATTCGTATATGTCCTCACCATGCTAAGGAAGCAACCTATGATTCTCCTAGTATTATGGATAAATTTGAGTACAAGGTAGCTCTTCCTGCACCATCCTTATATGGACAGTTTAACAATCTTGATGATATTAATATAGTGCTTACGGCCTTAATGAAAATGGGCTTTGATGATGTCTATGAGGTAAGCAGTGCTGCGGAAATTGTATCCGAATTAACCAGAAAATACGTTGCTGAAAATAAGGATAAGTGGCCTATTATAAGCACGGCATGTCCGACAGTGGTCAGGTTGATACAGGTAAGATTCCCCAACCTTCTTGAGCATCTTCTTCCCATATATGCACCTGTAGACCTTGCCGCTATAAATGCCAGAAAAAAAGCAATGGAAAAAACCGGCCTACCATCAGAGAAGATAGGTATTATATTTATTTCTCCTTGTCCGGCTAAGGTAACTGCGGTAAAATCACCGATTGGAATTGATAAGAGTGAGATTGACGGAGTACTGGCGATGAAGGAGGTTTATACAATCCTGCTGCCCTTTATGAAGGAGAGTATGAATAATGTTGAAGACATTGGCAAGTCTGGAAGGATTGGAATTGGATGGGGAAGCAGCGGAGGAGAAGCAGGAGCCTTGCTTATGGACAATTATCTGGCTGCAGATGGTATAGATAATGTTATAAGAGTGCTGGATGATCTTGAGGATCAAAAGCTTGAACAGCTGGAGTTCATAGAATTAAATGCATGCTCCGGAGGATGCGTAGGTGGAGTATTGACAGTTGAAAATCCATACGCAGCAAAGGTAAAGCTTAAGAGGCTTAGAAAATATCTTCCTGTCTCTTGTTCTCATTATGATGAAAATGAAAATAGTAACACATATTGGACCGAGGATGTATTATATGAGCCCGTATTTAAAATAGGCAATAATATGAATGACAGTATAAAAAAGATGGCAAGAGTAGAGGAACTATGTAAGAGATTCCCCGGTCTTGATTGCGGCTCCTGTGGTGCTCCAACCTGTAAAGCCTTAGCGGAGGATATAGTTCGCGGTGTGGCCAAGGAGGAAGATTGCATACATATTCTTAAGGATTATATTCACAGATTGTCAGGGGAGCTATCACGACTTGATGGAAAAAGGTAGCGGGAGGAAAGCCATGCAATTAGGAAGCTTTATAAATGAGTTAAGTGAATTTGAGGTGCTGAATAAAGGAAATGATCTATCTAGGGAGGTAACAGTTCCATACTGCTGTGATTTGCTTAGTATTGTTATGGGAAGGATGCCACAGGGTGCCGCATGGGTTACGGTGATGGCAAATACCAATGCCCTGGCAGTAGCATCTCTTGCGGAAGCGGCGTGTATAATTCTTGCAGAAGGAAGCGCGCTTAATGAGCATGACATCGCAAAGGCAAAGGAGAAGGATATTACGGTACTTAGAACCGAGCTTCCAGTTTTCGATTGTGCCTTGCTGGTTTATAGAAGGCTCCATGACTAAGCTTTCCTATGACCTTCATATTCATTCCTGTCTGTCTCCCTGCGGCGATGAGGATATGACTCCTGCAAATATAGTAAATATGGCTAAGCTTCTCGGACTGGATGTTATTGCAGTAACAGACCATAATTCCTGCAAGAATCTGCCTGCAGTCTATAGCTATGCCGAGAAAAATGATATTATTGTTATTTTTGGAATGGAGCTATGCACTATGGAGGAAGTCCATGTGCTTTGTTATTTTAAGACCTTGGAAGATGCCTCTGCCTTTGATGGCTATGTATATGACAGCCTTATAAAGGTAACAAATAATGAGAGTATATTTGGCAGGCAAGAGATATATAATGATGAGGATTTAAAGGTTGGCGATGAGCCTAACCTCTTGATAAATGCTACTAATATATCCTTTAGCAGGCTTGATGAATTAATGAAAAGATATAAAGGAGTCTATGTTCCGGCTCATGTAGATAAGGGCTCCAATAGCTTAATATCTAATCTGGGATTTGTTCCTCCAGAAGTAAGGTTTGGATGCGTGGAGATAAAGGATATGAAGAAGGCTGATGAGCTTTGTAGAGTGCATGCATATTTTACTAAGTGTAATATAATAACAAATTCTGATGCCCATACCTTGGGGGATATTAATGAACCGCTTAATTTTCTTAATGTAAGGGAAAGAAGCAGAGAGGCTATTCTTGAGGCTTT
>CAZDWP010000089.1:0-7441 GCA_964508985.1 uncultured Herbinix sp.
ATGCCTAATATTATATTGTGAACTGATAGATGAATGTGGTGTTTTCGTGATTATATAAGCTCTTATAATGTTTTATCATAAAAGATTATAGAAAACCAGCAGGAGGCTATCAGCCGTCCTGTTTTTTTCGTTTGCTCGGTATGGGCGAATCTAATCAAATGATTGTACATAATACCAAAATAGCTAACGGAGGTGGATTATGGCTTGTCATGAACCGATGATTGAACTGGTTGGACTGGGAAAAACTTTTGAAAGTAAGAATTCTTATGTGAAAGCCTTAGAGGATATTAACCTTACCATACATGAGGGTGAAATCTTTGGGATTATTGGGCTAAGTGGTGCGGGCAAAAGCACTTTGGTTAGGTGTATTAATTACTTAGAAAGACCGACAACAGGGAGAGTTATATTTGACAAGATTGATTTGTCCGAAGTGCAAGATTACGAACTATTAAAGATAAGACAGTCCATGGGAATGATATTTCAGCAGTTTAATCTCCTGATGCAGCGTAATACACTTGATAACATCTGCTTTCCCTTAGAAATAGCGGGAGTATCAAAAAAGGATGCCACAAAGCGTGCCTATGAGCTGCTAGAGGTGGTAGGCCTTACAGATAAGGCGAAGGCATACCCGGCACAGCTATCAGGCGGACAGAAGCAGAGGGTCGCCATTGCGAGAGCTCTGGCTACTAAACCTAAAGTACTCTTATGTGATGAGGCTACTAGCGCACTTGATCCGACAACCACGAGGTCAATCCTGGACCTGTTAAGAGAAATAAACAAAAACTTAGGAATTACTATAGTAGTGATTACCCATGAAATGAGTGTTATTGAAGAAATATGTAATCGTGTTGCAATTATTGACGCTAGCCATATAGCTGAAATAGGCAATGTAGAGGAGGTCTTTATGCGACCTAAATCAAAGATTGCAAGACAGCTGGTATTTTCAGGGGCAAATCATATTGAGTCATTTGTGGGTGAGGATAAATGTCGTATTATTTTTGACGGAAGAACCTCCTTTGAGCCTGTAATTGCTAATATGGTATTGGAATGTAGAACACCAGTGAATATAATTTTTGCAGACACAAAAGACATTGACGGTAAAGCATTTGGACAGATGGTAATTCAGCTACCAGAGGATGAAATCAGTAAGAAACGAATATTTGCATATCTAGAGACCAATAAAATACCCCATGAGGAGGTGATATAGCATGTTTGACCAGGCAGTACTTGATATGATTGGTAAAGGAATTTTAGAGACGCTATATATGACTATATTATCTTCGCTTTTGGCATATATACTTGGACTTCCTCTGGGAATATTACTAGTGGTAACCGACAAGGATGGGATAGCTCCCCGGGTGCTATTAAACCGAATTGTGGGAATAATCGTGAATATATTGCGCTCTATCCCTTTTGTAATTTTATTGGTAACCCTAATGCCATTTACAAGATTAGTAATCGGAACCACACTTGGACCAAATGCACTGGTTGTACCCTTGGTCATAGGGTCGGCACCGTATATAGCAAGGCTTGTAGAATCATCACTAAAGGAAGTGGACCATGGTATAATTGAGGCGGCTCAGTCCATGGGAGCATCCCCATCGCAGATAGTGCTTAAGGTACTAGTTCCTGAGGCTATGCCATCGCTACTTATGGGAGGAGCAATTGCAGTAATAACTATTCTTAGTTATTCCGCAATGGGTGGATTTGTTGGAGCAGGAGGTCTTGGAACTATAGCGATAAATTATGGTTATTATAGATATCAGGGTGATAAAATGCTAGTCACCGTAGCCATACTGGTATTGATTGTACAAGGCGTTCAAGAGCTTGGAGGAAGGCTGATGAGACGTTCTGACAAAAGACTATAGGATTTGAACAATATATTGTATAGGGAGAAACATAAATTTGAATATTAGGAGGAAATCAAAATGAAAAAAATCGCTTTTATATTAGTATTATTATCCTTGTTAGTAGCAACATTGGGAGCCTGTGGTACTAAAGATGCAGATCCAGAGAAACAAAATAGTTCAGATAATATTGACAAGCAGGGTAATGATGATCAAAGCAATAAAGAGGATGATACCAAAGAGCTTAAAAAAATCGTAGTAGGGGCAAGTATTACACCTCATGCTGAGATTCTTGAGACAGCAAAAACCGTATTGGTAGCTAAAGGCTTCGACCTTAACATAATTGAGTATAACGATTATGTCCAGCCAAACGTAGCCCTGGACGCAGGAGATTTGGATGCAAATTACTTCCAGCACCAGCCTTATCTTGATCAATTTAATGAGGAAAGAGATATGGAGCTTGTATCTGTTGCAATTATTCATTATGAGCCCTTTGGCATTTATCCAGGAAAAACTAAGACTATTGAGGATTTACAAGACGGAGCAGAGATTGCAGTTCCTAATGATGGGACAAATGAAGCAAGAGCATTACTTTTATTAGAAGCCCAAGGCCTTATAAAGATTAAGGAAGGCGTAGGTATGGAAGCTACAGTCATCGATATCGTAGAGAATCCTAAGAAGCTTAAAATCCATGAGATAGAAGCCGCACAGCTTGCCAGATCACTTCAGGATGTAGACCTTGCCGTTATAAATGGTAACTTTGCTATACAGGCAGGCTTAAATGTTTCTAAGGATGCCATAGCTGTAGAGGATAAGGATTCTGTAGCAGCAGAAACCTATGGAAATGTCATTGCCATAAGAAAAGGTGACGAAGAAAGAGAAGAAATCAAAGCACTTGTAGAGGCTCTGAAAAGTGATGAAGTTAAAGAATATATTGAATCCACATATGAAGGAGCAGTCGTTCCTAAGTTCTAAATTGCGGTATCAAAAATCGGTACCAGGTACAGAAATTGGTACCTGGTACCGATTTTTCCTGTAAAATATTTACATAGACATATTGACGAAGATTTGTTGAAAATATTAGTGCTATATGTTACTATTATTAAAGGTGGAGTACTTAGTTAATTGAAGGGGGGATGCAATTGAGAGAGTTATTAAAACTTAAGCGGAACTACTTATTGCTTTTATTTCCCTTGTCTTTGTTATTGATACATTTAGCCAGAAAGAGTAGCTTCTTCGCTGAGCAGGTCTATGCACTTCATATCTACAAGTGGCTGTCCCAATTAATTTCACTTATTACCGGTCTTATACCGATATCCTTGGCAGAGCTCTTTATTCTTATATTGCCAATAATCCTAGTAACGTTATTCGTAAAATTCATAATCCGTCTCAAAAAGGATAAACAAAATCGAAAAATAAATGCTATTAAGTGCATAATTAATATCTTATGTGTCTTAAGCCTAACTCTATTTTCTTATACGTTATTGGGAGGACTGAATTATTACAGATATACATTTAGCCATTATTCAAAGTTGGAAATTGACAAATACTCAGTAGATGAATTATATGGACTGACAAAGCAATTGGCAGAGCAGGCTAATGAGCTTAGAGGTAAGGTCCATAGCTTGGACGATAATGATGTATTTAATCTATCAATGAGCTATTATAAGCTTTCTAAAGAAGCAAACGAGGCCATGAAGAGACTATCTAAGGAGTTTCCTATTTTGGGGGGGGGTTATGCACGACCTAAGCCGATTATTTTATCTCACTTGATGTCCTATACTGAAATTACTGGAATATTTGTTCCCTTTACTATGGAAGCTAATGTAAATATAGATATAACGGATTATGCTATTCCATATACCATGCTACATGAAATGGCTCATCAAAGAGGATTTATGAGGGAGGATGAAGCTAATTATATAGCATATCTAGCTGGTGTGAGCTCTGATAACATTGAATTAATGTACAGCAGTACAATGCTGGCTCTGATTTCCTCCGGTAATGCGCTATATAGTCAGGATACAGATTTGTATTTTGAAATCAGAAGCATGTACTGTGATGGGATAGTTAAGGATATAAGGGCGAACACTGAATATTGGGCTAAATATGAGGATACGGTCATAAGTACGGTATCCAATAGAATAAATGACACTTACCTCAAGGCAAATGCTCAGGAAGATGGTGTCAAGAGTTATGGTCGAATGGTCGATTTATTACTTGCAAAATACAGGGTGGAGCTGCTTGAACAACAGTAATTCTGATATAGGTAGAACTATTATACTCCTAGTGAATGATAAGTAAGGTGGGTATCATTCATGAAGGAGTATTTTTTAGGCTTGCTTTTTTAAGAGCATATGGTATAATTATTAAGTAATTATTAACAAAATGTTATGTATATTCCAAAAATGTAACATTTTGATGTCCTAAGGAGAAAGTTATGAATACTTTTAAAAAGCATTTTATTACTTTGGCTGCAGTGTTAGTGATTTCATTAGGTTTTAGCCAAGCGGCATATGCATCTGAGCTTACAGATTTAGAGGAAACTGAAAATGAAGTAGTGGCTGGTGAAATAGAGAAAAATGAGATAGAGAATAATGAAATAGCTACTTACATAGAAAATACTGAGAATCAAAGCAATATTCTTGATGAAGATAATACCATTGAAACCACTGAAACCACTGAAACTGAGGATGCAGAGGATATAGAAGGTGAATTTGATCCTGATGCTTATGAGATTTTAATCGATGAGCAAGGACAGGCTTATTACATAGAGAAAGAGCCCGTAGAAGCGGAAATTTTAGACAGCGATGAAATATTACCAGAAGAAG
Organism: uncultured Herbinix sp.; assembly: GCA_964508985.1. Lineage (GTDB taxonomy): Bacteria > Bacillota > Clostridia > Lachnospirales > Lachnospiraceae > Mobilitalea. The sequence goes on from CAZDWP010000089.1 coordinate 4,679, forward strand.
ATCCTGAAAATGAACTTGCAAAAGAAGATAAGAAGACAAAGAAACCCACCTATACCAAAGAAGAGCTGAGACTACTTTCATGCCTAGTGTATACCGAAGCAGGTAACCAATCCTATAAAGGAATGCTTGCAGTAGCCAATGTTGTTTTAAATAGAGTAAAAAGCGAGGCTTACTATCATGTTAACACCATAAAGGAAGTTATATATGATAAGCATTGGGCAGTTCAATTCTCAGTTACCATTAAGAGTAAGAAAACAGGAAAGAGCATGTTGGAGAAGGCCTTAGAAGCTTATGACAATGGCAAGTTTACTGGTTCAAACCCTGCCGCTGAGAAAAAGGCAATGGACAAAGCAATAAAAGCAGCAAAGGCAGCTTTAAATGGTGAGAACAATATAGGAGATTATTTATGCTTTAGAATGAATAATAACGGTGCAAAGAAAATAAGGGTGAAATATACCGACAATAAAGTATTAGGTGACCATATCTTTTACCGTACCAAATAAAGAATGTATATAGTAAGCTGTACTATATCATGTAAAGTGATTATAGTACGGCTTTTTAATTTTCACTTTTATCTTAACCTATAATGTGATATCATAATATATAAGTCCATTTATTCTGTGATTGGTAATCCATAAAGCAGACTTTTATATATATAGCAAATGAAACTTGAATTGGAGGTATATTCATGGATAATTTATTTTCCGGATTGGAGGAATTCGGACTAGGCAATCTATCAAATATCAATATATATGATGAAAAGGAAAAGGAAGAAGATAAGGATGGTAATAAGAAACAGCAGGACACCTTTTCTGAAGAAGATATTTTATTTGATAAGACATATTCTTGCCCAGTATGTGATTCTGAGTTCAAATCAAAGAGTGTCAAGACAGGTAAAGTAAAGCTACAAAGCCTTGATAGTGATTTAAGACCCAGATATCAGCAAGCAGACCCCTTAAAATATGACGCGATTATGTGTACGAATTGTGGCTATGCTTCATTAACTAGATTTTTTAAATATGTTACATATACGCAGGCTGATTGGATTAAAAAAAGTATATCTGCAAACTATAAGTCTGTTACTGATACAAGTAGTGTATATAGCTATGATGATGCTATTGCAAGACATAAGATGGCATTGGTAAGCTCTATAGTTAAAAAGGCAAAGACCTCTGAGAGAGCATATACTTGCTTAAAGACAGCATGGGTTTTAAGGGGAAAGGCAGAGACACTGCCAAAAGATACACCGGATTATAGAAAAGTTATAACACAACTCAATAAGGAAGAACTGGAGTTTATATCTAATGCATATGAGGGCTTTTCTGAGGCCTATATGAAAGAGACATTTCCTATGTGCGGAATGGATGAGAGCACCATTGGTTTACTCTTGGCAGAGCTGGCAAGAAAAATCGATAAATTAGATGAATCCTCTAGATGGGTATCCAGAATATTAGTATCCAGAGAAGCCAACGAAAGAATCAAGGATAAGGCAAGAGAGATAAAAGAACTTATAAAAGAGGGAAGAAATTGAAGGAAAAATTACACACAATACCTGTAAATGAGGCGTTTGATAACGGTGGTGAATGTCCAGTTTGTAATATGAGAAAAGAACTGGAAACCAGTGCAATAGACTTCACCATGGGACCTAGCTACATGGAGGATGATGTTCGGGGTGAGACCTCCAAAAGGGGTTTTTGTAAAGAGCATATTGAACTTCTCTATAAGAATCAGAACCGCCTGGGTTTAGCATTAATCCTAAAAAGCCATATGGATAGGGTGATCAAGGATGTTGAAAAACTTACAGGCAACAGCACTAGAATTCAGGCCCCTTCCCTATTTAAGAAGCAGAGTAATAACTCGGGCCTAATGTCCTACATAGAGGGGTTGGATAGCTCATGCTATGTATGTGATATGATTAATAGTACATTTGATAGATATATTTCTACGATTTTTTATTTATATCGCCAGGAAGATGACTTTAGGCAGAAGTTTAGAAAAGGCAAGGGTTTTTGTAGCCATCACTATGGTGTGCTTTATAAGCAGGCACCTATGCATTTGAGTGGCGAGCAGTTAAAGGATTTCATCAGTGAATTAGATTCTCTGTATCTTGATAATATGAAGAGGGTAAGAGATGATTTGGATTGGTTCATCGATAAGTTTGATTATCGCTATGCTAATGAACCGTGGAAGAACTCCAAGGACGCCTTACCACGTACTATTAACAAGATCAATAGCATTACCCCGGGCAAATGATTTCTTACTATAATATTGCTACCATTTTGGTATACAGTTTCTAATTCGGCATATACTAAATAAGTATAATATACTCTTAATAGAGTATTATATCGAAAGTATATAAGAATATAAGAAGAGTTATTGCCATAGGGTGATAGCTTTTTTATTTCAAGAAGGAACAAAAATAATGGTCTGAAATTGAAAAAATGAGAAATAGAGAGTAATCAAGAGATAACAGGAGAAAACATAAGTATTATCCCTGTATTTTAAAGCAAGAGAAGTTGCATATTTAAGGTAAATTTACTAATATATTAAATATCAGTTAGCACTCAATCAGACAGAGTGCTAATAATTATCAAAAATTGGATAATAAGGAGGAATAAAAATGAAGCTGGTACCATTAGGAGACAAGGTGGTTTTAAGTCAACTAGTCGCAGAAGAGACAACAAAATCTGGAATCGTATTACCAGGACAGGCAAAAGAAAAGCCACAGCAAGCAGAGGTTGTAGCAGTAGGACCAGGCGGCAT
>CAZDWP010000090.1:0-7357 GCA_964508985.1 uncultured Herbinix sp.
TTTTAGGAAGCTTAATTGAAATATCACAATATCTGTGATTAACAGACTTCATCTCTACAGTTATTTTACGGTCCTTATTGCTAACCTCGCTTCTTCCGAAACCTGTCATACTCTTTATCATTATCCACACGCTTTCGTTGTAATATTATGCAAATAAAACATCTCACTAATTATAAATTAAAAGATATTATAAGTCAAGCAAAGCAAGAGCCGATTATTGCAATACTAACGCAGGTGTACCAATCACTCAGAGAATAATGCTGTGGATAGATATCTCTCACCAGTATCAGGTAAAATAACTACTATATTCTTTCCTTTATTCTCAGGGCGCTTTGCGATCTGTGTGGCTACCCAAAGGGCTGCACCTGAGGATATACCTACAAGTACACCATCTGATTTTGCTATCTCCCTGCCGGTTTCAAAGGCATCATCATTTTTAACAGTTATAATCTCATTATATATCTTTGTGTCCAATGTATCCGGAATAAATCCTGCTCCAATTCCTTGAATCTTATGGGAACCCGCTCTTCCTTCAGATAATATTGGCGAATCTGTAGGTTCTACGGCTATAATTTCAATCTTCGGATTCTTTGATCTTAGGTAAGAGCCTGCTCCACTAATTGTTCCTCCTGTACCTATTCCAGAAACAAATATATCTACTTTTCCTTCAGTATCATTCCATATTTCTACACCTGTAGTCTCATAATGTACCTTAGGGTTGTCAGGATTTTCAAATTGTGAAGGAATGAAACTATTAGGTGTAACTTTATGAATTTCATTTGCTTTTTCAATTGCCCCCTTCATCCCCTTAGCGCCCTCTGTAAGAATTAGTTCAGCACCTAAAGCCTTCATCAGATTACGTCTTTCAACGCTCATTGTATCAGGCATTGTAATTATTAACTTAATGCTATAGCTTGCACATACACTTGCAAGTCCAATTCCCGTATTACCGCTTGTTGGTTCAATGATTACAGAATCCTTATTTATTTTGCCAGATTTTAATGCTTCCTCTATCATCTTTTTTGCAATTCTATCCTTAATACTTCCTGCCGGATTAAAGGACTCTAGCTTTGCTATAATTTTGCTGTTAAGTTCATGCTTCTTATTATAGTTTGTTAGCTCAAGTAAGGGTGTATTTCCCACCAATTCAGTTATTTGTTGTTTTATATTAGCCATGTTATTCTTCCTTTCTTTTTTATATATTATGATATGAAATTTTCATAACATAGTAATCATACTTATTTACTATGTATTAAATTAATAATAAACCCACTTGATATTAATGTCAAGTGGGAAATATATATTTATAGTCTATTTTATTTTTAATAGATTTATTTATTTTTCCTAAGAAATGACCATTTTGTCTCAGATGTAATAATTGCAATAAATATCAGTAGAAATCCAAGGAACAGTTTTATGCTTATCTCTTCTTTGAAAAACATTACTGAAAAGATAACTCCAAAGACCGCTTCTAGACTGAGGATTATTGCTGCAGGAGCCGGTTTAGTATACTTTTGTCCAATGTTCTGTAAAAGTAGAGCTATGGCTGTCGCAAATACGGCCAGATATAAGAGCTCAATAATGACATTGGGACTAAAGGACTTGGGTATATCCTCAAAAATAAGAGTAGCAATCCATGAAAAGATTGCAGTATAGCTAAATTGAACAATAGTTAATAGGACGGGGTCCCTATCCTTAGAAAGCTTTGATATTGAAACCATATGAGCTGCATAGAAGAAGCCACAAATCAATGAAAATGCATCTCCAAATTGTATTCTAAAATCACTATTAATTGATACTAGCCCTATTCCTGTCAAGCATAAAGCCGCGGAAATAACATTATATTTATCCGGCTTCTTCTTATCTACTATCCAATATAAATAAGGAACTATGACGCAATAAACCGCTGTCAAAAAGGCGTTTTTACCGGGGGTAGTGTCTGTAATACCAATTGTCTGTATACTATAGGCTATAAATAAGAATACACCTATTATACCTCCACTTATTAGATAGTCCTTATTAATCTTCTTTAACCTTTTATGAAATATTATACAAAGAAGTATGCTGGCTATTGTAAATCTAATGGCCAACAAAGTATGTGGCTGCATGCTATCCATAGAGCTTTTAACCACAAGAAAGGAGCTCCCCCAGATAATAGAAGCCCCAAACAAAGCTATTCTTGATGCCGTTTTTATTTTAGTTTGCTTTTCCACCTATCTTGTCTCCTTAAATTCTAGCTACTCCTGATTTTTTAGCTGCATCTGCGACAGCTTCCGTAACCTTAATTGAAACTCTTTTATCTAGTACACTGGGAATTATGTATTCCTCATTTAATTCCTCATTATTTATTAATCCGGCTATTGCATAAGCTGCAGCTAATTTCATATCTTCGTTTATTTCTTTCGCTCTTACATCCATTGCTCCTCTAAATATTCCTGGAAAAGCTAAAACATTATTAACTTGGTTAGGAAAATCTGATCTTCCTGTTCCTACTACTCTTGCACCTCCAGCTTTTGCAACTTCAGGTAAAACCTCTGGTTCCGGATTTGCCATAGCAAACACAATGGAGTCTTTATTCATGCTTGCCACCATATCTTCTGTAACAATATTTGGTGCAGAAACACCTATAAATATATCAGTGCCAACCATCGCATCGGAAAGAGAACCTTTTTTCTTGGTCTTGTTTGTTACACTCGCCATTTTTCTTCTAATAGGGTCTAGCTCCTCATCGTCCTTATCAATTATTCCTTTAATGTCACAAAGAATTATATCCTTGATTCCGGCATTAATAAGTAGCTTTGCAATAGCAATACCAGCTGCACCTGCCCCATTTATAACTGCGGTAACATCTTCTATCTTCTTGCCAACCACTCTTAAGGCATTTATAACACCTGATAATACAACGACTGCAGTACCATGCTGATCATCGTGAAATACCGGAATATCTAATTCTTTTTTTAGTCTTTCTTCAATTTCAAAGCATCTTGGTGCAGAAATATCTTCAAGGTTTATTCCACCAAATCCTGGTGAAATAAGCTTTACTGTGTCGACTATTATATCAACATCTTGCGAATCAATGCATATTGGAAATGCATCTACATTTGCAAACTCTTTGAATAATATAGCCTTACCTTCCATAACTGGAAGTGCCGCCTTTGGCCCTATATTTCCTAGACCCAGTACAGCAGAACCATCAGTAACCACAGCAATCATGTTTCCTTTTGAAGTATACCTATAGACATTATCACTATTCTGTGCAATCATTCTACAGGGCTTTGCAACACCTGGGGTATAGGCTAGACTTAAATCATCCCTTGTCTCTATCTTAACCTTTGATATTACTTCAATCTTACCTTTGTGCATTTCATGGAGTTTTAAGCTTTCTTCACTATAGTTCATAATATCGCTCCTTCTACTGTCGTTTCTCAATTCTCACACACTTTTATTAAAAAATCAATAAGATAAATAACTTGGCAGAAATTAATATATTACTTTGTGTCCTCAAGTATTATACCATCGGTAGAGATTGTTATCATTCTCCAAGGAATAAGCTCTCCGCTATTCATTATTGCTGTCTTTACCGCATGTACTATACCACCACAGCAGGGAACCTCCATTCGTATTACGGTTATACTGTTAATTCTATTATTCTTTAAGATTTGTGTAAGCTTTTCGGCATAATCCGTATCATCCAGCTTAGGACATCCGATTAATGTGATCTTATCCTTCATAAAGGAGTGGAAATCACCAAATGAGAAGGCTGTGCAATCTGCCGCTACTAGGATGTCTGCCCCATTAAAATACGGTGCATTATAAGGAACAAGCTGAAGCTGTACAGGCCACTGACTAAGCATAGAAGGCATATCTTGCCTAGTCTCCTCTAAATTTTGATTATTTATCTCAGGCTTGATTTTATCATTCATGTTGTCTAGTTTCATCATTCTTGAGCCGGGACATCCACTGAAACTTTGTTCTTGCTCTGTAGCATCCTTTGAATTATTCTCCATATTCTTCTTGACCTCTTCCTCATTAAACTCCAAGGCCTCACGGGTCTCAAATGTTATGGCTCCAGTAGGGCAAACTGGCAAGCAATTACCCAGCCCGTCACAATAATCATCCCTTAGTAATTTAGCTTTATTATCTACAATTGCAATAGCATCCTCATGGCATGCATCAACACACAAACCACAGCCATCACATAAATCTTCATCAATCTTAATAATCTGTCTAAGCATTTATCTTCCGCCTTTCATAATTTTCTTATGTACATTATAAGCTCACTCTTCACATTAAAATGTATCCTCGGCTACTTGAATCTCTCATGACTAAAATCACGAGTATTCTATGTTTTGTCTATTAAATAGGTTGCAGAATAAATTAAATCCTGCAACCATCTTGAAAAAAAATTATTATATTATTCGTAATTTAACGCATTCCCTTATCATAAGGTATACCTTCAGCCTTCGGGGCACGGGAACGCTTTGATGTAAATGCTAATACAACCATAGTAGCAACATATGGAAGCATCTTATAATAATCCTGATTGATATTAAGCGCCTTAAGAAAAGGAATTAGTGCTACCGAATAAGCAACTGTTCTTAAAAATGCAAAGAATAAGGCTGCAAACAGTATGGGAATCGGCTTCCATTGTCCAAATATCAATACTGCCAGTGCAAGGAAACCAAAGCCTGCAACTCCTGTATGGCCGTTGGTATTGCCATCCATAACACCGACTGCATAGAAAAAACCTCCTACACCACCTAGAATCCCTGATATACATACACCTGCGTATCTCATACGATATACATTGATTCCTACGGAATCAGCTGCATGGGGATGCTCACCACAAGAACGAAGGCGAAGTCCAAATCTAGTTTTATAGAATACTACAGTTGCTATAATCAAAAGTACCGCACCTATATATATACTTAAATAGGTATTCTTGAAAAACAAATCTCCTATTATAGGTATTTTGCTGAGTCCTTTAACCTCTCTAATATAGAACCTTGTACTGGTTGTTACTCCATCCGACATAAAGAACATCTTAGAAAATAGTAGAATTGCCGCGGGTGCAAGCATATTAAGAGATGTTCCTACTATAGTCTGATCTGCCTTCATATTTATCGCTGCCCAGGATAAAAGTAGTGAATATATAAGTCCTGCCAATGCCGCAACCAGCATGCCTAGAAGGAAAATGGTCTGTGAAGGAATGGGCTTTTTTTCAATAAAGTATACAAATACACATCCGATAAAGGCTCCAGATAGCATGATTCCCTCGAGAGCTATATTGATAACTCCACTTCTCTCACTGAACATACCACCTAGTGCAACCAATAATAAAGCTACTGCAACAGGAAGAGTATTTTGAACAAGATAGTATAATATATCCATACCTACACCTCCTTTTCTTCTACATCATCAGTGCTTTCAATATCTTTATTAATATCGACTTCTTCTTTTTGCTCGTCCTCATCAATAGCCTTGGCCTCTTCAGAGTCCTCCGGTACCAGAGCAGAGCCATGTACAGGGGTTTCAGCTGTAGCTTCCGTAGCAAGCTTCCTATGTCCAATATTCTTAATGAATCTTCCTAGGCCTGATTTCATTATCAATGAAAATGCAGAGAAATAAATAATAATTGATACTACCACATCTATAATCTCTGGCTTAAACCCTAGAATACTGGTCTGGCTTCCTCCCCTTTGTATATGAGAAATAAATATAGATGAAAATATAATTCCCAGTGGGCTAGAATTACCAAGTAAAGCCACCGCTATACCGTTAAAACCATTTGCGGCAATTACATTTATAGGCTCATAGGTTTGACTGCTTCCCGCTATAGTAGAAGGTGCAAGAATGGCAAATGCTCCACCAAGGCCTGCTAATCCGCCTGCTAGCATCATGGTCAGAATAATATTTCTAGTACCCTTCATACCGGCATATTTGCTTGCATGCTTGTTATATCCCGTTGCCTTTAGTTCATATCCAAATATTGTATTATTTAATACTATAAATAATATAATTGCTAAACCAATCGCAATTAAGAATGAAATATTTACACCGGAATTCTTAAAGCCCAGTGACGGTAGCTGTGCAGTTCCGGGAAGGTATGCAGTTCTTGTTGTTGACGCTACATACATCTTGCCATTCCCTTTAATCAGCATGTCCACCATATATGTTCCGATATAGTTAAACATTATAGAGGTAATAACCTCGTTAACATTTAGATAAGCCTTAAATATTCCTGGTATTATACCCCAAAGCATTCCACCAATCATACCTGCTAGTATACAGGCAACCCAATGTATACCCGGGGGCAGATCCCACAAAAAACCAACATACATAGCACAAAACATGCCGATTGTATATTGACCGGAAGCTCCTATATTGAAAAGTCCCATTTTAAATGCAAAGCCTACTGCAAGACCTGTCATCATGATGGGTGTAGCAAAATAAAATACATTGCCTAGATCAGTAAAACCGTGAAGTAGAATTTTTTGGAAAGCAGCCATAGCCTTTTCAGGTTTTGCTATGAGCATAACAATAAATCCTATTATCAATCCCAGGAATATTGCAAGCAGTGCAGAGGTAAACGCTGAAAAGGATTTACTTTTATATACCTTTTTAAACCAAGGTATATCTACTGAATCTAATCTGTTTTGCATACTTATTCTCCTTTACTCGTATCCCGTTTTGCACCTGACATATACAGGCCTAATTCCTGGACTGTTGTATTTTTCGGATTAAGCTCACCGACAAGCTCGCCCTCATACATAACAAGTATCCGATCGCTTAAGTTCATTACTTCATCTAGCTCTAGTGAAACAAGAAGAACCGCCTTTCCTGCATCTCTTGAAGCCATAAGTTGTTTGTGTATATATTCAATTGCACCTACATCCAATCCTCTCGTAGGCTGTACGGCAACTAAAAGCTTATGCTCCTTATCTATTTCACGAGCAACAATTGCCTTTTGTTGATTTCCGCCCGACATACTACGAGCAATAGTTATAGGTCCTTGTCCACTTCTTACATCATATTGTTCAATCAAAAGCTTTGCATAATCTCTAACAGCACGTTTTTTTATAAATCCATTTTTCTGGAATTCAGGTTGCCAATATCTTTGTAATACTATATTATCCTCTAAGGAATAATCCATAACCAATCCATGCTTATGTCTGTCCTCAGGAATATGGCTCATTCCAGCTTTGGATCTGCTTCTTATGGAAGCTCTTGTTATATCCTCTCCACAAAGACTTATCTGTCCGCCTTCAAGCTTTTGCAGTCCCGTCAAAGCAGAGACAAGCTCTGTTTGACCATTACCATCAATACCTGCTACACATACGATTTCACCAGCATGAAC
>CAZDWP010000091.1:0-2075 GCA_964508985.1 uncultured Herbinix sp.
CTCGCCTGCATAAAGCATCCTGGCAAGATAATACACTGCCGCATCCGGGTCTGATCCTCTCATGCTTTTTATAAATGCCGATATTGTATCATAATGATTATCCCCATCTTTATCATATTTTAGGGCTCTCTTCTGTATGCATTCCGAAGCAACATCTATACTAATATGGATATATCCATCCTCTGCCCGCTCGGTTGTAAGTACTCCTAGCTCTATGGCATTCAAGGCGGCTCTTGCATCGCCATTTGCCACATCAGCGAGAAATTCCAGGGCATCCTCTTGTAGCTTAGGCTTATAGGCACCAAGGCCTCTCTCCTCATCCGTAACTGCTCTTATTAAGAGAATCTTTATATCTTCCTTATCCAAAGGCTTTAATTCAAATATTATAGATCTGGATATCAGAGCGGAATTAACTTCAAAGTATGGATTCTCCGTGGTAGCACCTATCAATACAATAGTGCCGTCCTCCACGAAGGGTAGAAGATAATCCTGCTGACTTTTATTAAATCTATGAATCTCATCGACAAACATTATGGTTCTTTTCCCGTACATACCCAGATTATTCTTGGCCTCAGAGATAACAGCCTCCATGTCCTTCTTTCCCGAAGCAGTTGCATTAAGCTGAGTGAATAAGGAGCTTGTGGTATTGGCAATAACCTTAGCTAGGGTGGTTTTACCTGTTCCAGGAGGACCATAGAATATGATAGAGCTTATTTTATCTGCCTTAATAGCACGATAAAGAAGCTTATCCTTGCCGATAATATGCTTTTGCCCTACTACCTCCTCTAATCTCAGTGGACGAAGACGTGATGCTAAAGGAGCTTCCTTTTTCATCTTATTGTCTCTTATATAATCAAATAAATCCACGATACCACCTCCTATAATATGAACAGTATATCATAAAGATAGCAAAATGCAAACGTACGTTTACCATTTATCTATGCCTTGCTTTGAATCTGCTGTCTTGATATAATAAAATAAGCATGAAAATATGTAATGGGGGGTATGCCTTATGGAACAGAGCATGAAATCTTATAATACTATACATAAAGGTGGTATTAGTGAAATAGTTATGAAAAAATCTAGGTTTATTGCTACTGTCAGTCCTGCAGATACCGAGGAGGAAGCCCTTTCATTTATAGATGGTCTTAAGAAGAAGTACTGGGATGCCTCCCATAATTGCTATGCCTATATAATAGGCAGGAAAAACTCAATTATGCGATGCTCAGATGATGGTGAGCCTAGCCAAACCGCCGGCAAGCCTATGCTTGATGTGCTGATTGCCAAGGACTTAACTAATCTTGTCGTTGTGGTAACTCGCTATTTTGGCGGAACTCTACTTGGAACTGGCGGACTTGTTAAGGCATATCAGTCCGCAACTATAGAAGGCCTTGATAAAAGTATTATTATAAAGAAAGAACCCGGAATCCACATTCAGGTTATTACCGATTACAATTTAGTAGGTAAAATACAGTATTTTATTGGGCAGGAGAATTTGCCCATAATTTCATCTGAATATACCGATGTTGTCACCCTAGATTTTATAGTTCCATTAGCTAAGGTTGATAGCATTTATAATAGCTTGGCAGACATCTCTAATGGTACCCTATCACCTGTAGAAATAAAACGGGCATACTTTGCGGATATTAATGGCAAAGTACACCTGTTTTAACTGTTACATCATACAGCTTCCAGTGTTATTATATCGTCAATAATTTCTACCATAGAAATAGGAGTCACGACATGCTGGAATAAGATCCTAGTAATCGATTTTACCTTATCCTTGGAATAGGAAATGCCACCTACCTCATCCATTTCCAGATTATCATCCAAATACTTTATAATCTGTATTCCATAATAAGGTTCATTACTATCATCGGTATGATTTACAGTAAGGTTATATTCTAGTCGCATCAGTCTGTCATCATCTAAAGTCACTTCGTTCTTAAACAGCAATTCCTTCTTTCTCATACTATTACCCCCATTAAGTAAAAAATAACAAAAGCAACTGACAATATCTATTATATATTAAAAATATGGATAATTAAAGCAATTCTTAACGCATCTTTGTTTCT
>CAZDWP010000091.1:2175-7331 GCA_964508985.1 uncultured Herbinix sp.
CTAGTTAGAAACAAATTATACTTTATTTAATGCTTATAATTTGTTATACTCTTCTTATCGTTAATCCATGCATATTGTTTATGCAAGTCGGAGGGAATTATGAATTACAGTAAAAAAGGTATAGAACAAAAACAACAATATATAAAGTCGACTTCTAGACGTCTTACATCTAAGATGCGGATTACTCTATTCTGCTTGATAATATCTATGGCAGTTGTAGTAGCCATTATCGGTGTATATGCCGGCCTTGGATATATAAAGGGTTTGGTTGATAGTGCCCCTAACATTTCACAAATTGATGTTGTGCCAAAGGGATACACCACATATGTATATGATAGCGAAGGTAATGTTGTCGAACACTTATTCCGCGCTCATGCTAATAGAGAGTATATAGAGATAGATCAAATTCCAAAGATAGTGCAGGATGCATTTGTCAGTATCGAGGATGAACGATTCTATGATCATGATGGTATTGATATAAGAGGAATATTCCGTGCCTTTGTACAGGGTGTTAAGGGTGGAGAATTTGATCAGGGCGCCAGTACTATTACGCAGCAGTTATTGAAAACTCAGGTATTTGAAGGTGGCAGAGAACAGAATTTTATAGACCGCCTGGAACGTAAAATTCAAGAGCAATATTTGGCTATTCAGATAGAAAACAAAATGGACAAGGATTTAATTCTAGAGTACTACCTTAATACTATTAATCTAGGCTCAGGTACCTATGGAGTTCAGATGGCCTCCAAGAGGTATTTTAACAAGAACGTCTGGGAGTTATCCCTATCGGAATCTGCAGTAATGGCAGCTATTGCTCAGCTTCCTGCATATCATAGCCCGGTTACAAATCCCGAAAGGAATGAAATCCGTAAGAATGATGTCCTTCGTAAGATGCTTGAGCTTGGTAATTGTACACAGGAGCAATATGATTATGCAATGGCAGATGACGTATATTCCAGAATAAACACTGTAAATGAGGAATTTGCTTCAACCTCTTATTACACTTATTTTACTGATGAATTAATAGAACAGGTAATGGAAGATTTTCAAGAAAAGCTAGGATATACACAGGCACAAGCCCTTGATTTAATTTATAGTGGTGGCTTAAGAATTATTACCACTCAGGATCCTACTATTCAGGAAATAGTCGATGATGTCTTCTCTGATGAATCCTTCTTCCCTGAAATCGGTATATCCTTCTGGGAGCTAGACTATGCCATATCCATTGAAAAGAATGATGAAGAGAAAACTACATTACACTATCATAAGAACGATCTACTAAGCTTCCATAAGAATTATCCTGATCCCGATGATTTATATGTTGATGATAAAGACAGCAAATTCTCTCTCTTGTTTAAAGACAAGGAGGATATGCAAAAGAGGATAGATGAATTTAAAGATTCTATAATCGATGAAGGTGATACTATCCTATTAGAAACCAATGTCATGACAATACAGCCTCAAGTCTCCTTTGTAATTATGGACCAATATACCGGTCATGTGCTTGCAATCATGGGAGGCCGTGGAGAAAAAACCGGAAACAGAACTCTTAATAGAGCTACTTATACAAAAAGGCAACCCGGCTCCACATTTAAGATAGTATCTACTTATTTACCTGCTTTGGATACTGCCGGCTTTACACTTGCCAGTGTTCAAGATGATACAGGTCCATACTATTATCCTGATACAGAAACCGAAGTAAGTAACTGGAGATCTAGTAAAAAATATGAAGGATTATCTACCCTGAGAAAGGGTATCGCAGAATCCATGAATATAGTTACAGTAAAGACCATGGCTGAAGTTACTCCTAGGGTTGGCTATGATTATCTGAAGAAATTAGGCTTTACCACCTTGGTTGAATCTAGAACAGAGCCTAATGGTAAAGTTGTATCGGATATAAACCATCCTATGGCTTTGGGGGGCCTTACCGATGGCGTTACTAATTTGGAATTAACTGCAGCCTTTGCTACTCTGGCTAATAGGGGAATCTATACAGAACCAATTTTATATACTAAGATATTAGATGCCAATGGCAAGGTATTACTCGAAAATGAGCCAGCAAAGGAACAGGTTGTAAAGGAGTCTACAGCTTGGTTACTTACAAATGCCATGGAAGACGTGGTAACTGTAGGTACAGGTAAGGCACTAAAGCTTCAGGAAATTGATATGCCGGTTGCCGGTAAGACAGGATCCACCTCGGATTATAACGATTTATGGTTTAGCGGCTATACACCTTACTATACAGCTACCATCTGGGCTGGCTTTGACAATAACAAGTCTCAGACCGAGCGAAGCTTTAACCGTGTAATATGGCGAACAATTATGGAAAGAGTTCATATAGAAAAGGGACTTGAAAAAAAGACATTTACCATGCCTGAATCTATAGTTACAGCAAAAATCTGTACTAAATCAGGTAAGCTGGCCGTTGAAGGCTTATGCGATCATTATATAGATGGAAACGCTACCAGGGTTGAATACTTTGCCAAGGGTTCCGAGCCTACAGAAAATTGTGATGTTCATGTAAAGGCCACCATTTGTGAGGAATCTTCTGCTCTAGCTACAGAGTTTTGCCCTATAGACAGCCTTAAGGAGGCCGTTTATCTGGATAAAGTAGAAACTGGAGTAACAGATGATACTCCTTACCTGCTTCCCAAAGACAAGTGCACCCTACATTCAGGTATATTCTATGAGGACGAACCACCCTATGCACCACCTGGTTATAATGGTATAGAAGATGACGAGTACGAAGATGAACTAGATGATTTCAATTCCTTCTGGGTATTTCCATAAGATTAAGATTTTTTAATGTACAGCGACAAATTAAGAGTGGAAAGAGTGGTACCTGGTACTGGTTTCTGTACCTGGTACCACTCTTGTTTTTATGTCTTCATCTTAGGGTTGAATATCCATGAGACTATATATGCGAATATTAGTGCGGCTGATATTCCCACCGCTGAAGCTGTGAAGCCTCCTCTAAATATTCCTATAAACCCCTCCTGATCAACCGATTTCTTTATTCCCTGAAATAAAGCATTACCAAAGCCGGTCAGTGGTACACTTGCTCCGGCACCTGCCCATTTTGCGAAGGGCTCATACAAACCAATAGCTCCCAGAACTGCCCCCGTACAAACCAGTATTACCATCACTCTACCTGGCATAAGCTTTGTCTTATCGAGTAAAATTTGAGTTAGTGCACATATTGCACCCCCTACCAAAAAAGCTATAATATAATCCATTATATGACCTACTCCTTCCTTTACCTTGCTTCTACCATAACGGCATGGGCTATACCCGGGACTGTATTTCCCTCGTTGAAGCTAACCTGCGAAAGTAATGCACCGGTAGGGACAAATAATACCCTCTTCCATTGCCCTTCCTTAAGCTGCTTTATTACATAGGCTGCAAATGTTACGGCAGAACAACCGCAACCGCTTCCCCCGGCATGGGTATCTTGGGTATCCTTATCAAATATCTCTATGCCACAGTCCATATACCGATCTGATATGTCGTAATCCTTTTCCTTAAGCAATTCTATCAGGATGTTTTTTCCTACATAACCCAAATCTCCTGTAATTATTTTGTCATAATAATCAGGTTGTATATTAAAATCCTCAAAGTTCTGCTTTATGGTTTCAAATGCAGCAGGAGCCATAGCCGCTCCCATGTTCATTGAATCCTTAATTCCATAATCTACGATTTTACCACTTGTTACTCCGGTTATTACAATATCTTTTTCTTCTACATCCTTCTTTGCGCTTTGATCCGAGATTATAACAGCACCCGAGCCGGTTACTGTCCATGAAGCAGAATAAGGTCTTTGGTTACCGTAATCTAGGGGAAGCCTAAATTGCTTTTCTGCACCGGCAAAATGACTTGAGGTTATGGCTAGCACCTTATCTGCATAACCGCCGTCCACAAGTATAGCTCCTATTGTCATGGATTCTCCCATGGTAGAGCATGCACCATATACACCAAATAAGGGAATCTGTAGCTCGGCTATACCAAAGGAGGTAGCTATTAATTGTCCAAGAAGATCCCCTCCTATAAGATAGCGAATATCTTTATTCTTAAGCCCCGCCTTCGTAAGTACTCTTTGTGCGGTAAGCTTCATTAACTCGCTTTCCGCTCCCTCCCAATTATCCTTACCAATCATGGGGTCTTCGATAACTTGATCAAAAAGGGTCCCTAACGGGCCTTCCCCTTCCTTTTTACCTACCAAGGAAGCCTCTGCAATAATATAGGGTGGATTTTTAAAGACTATGCTTTGCTTTCCCGTTGATTTATAACCCTTTATTGCCTTGTCCTTTATATTTGTACTATTAGCACTAGTATTTCCAGCCATCATTACAACTCCAATCTTTATATAGCTTTATACAAGTCCAACCTGCTTAAGAATATAGTAAATCAATCCCAACAGCCATGAAGAAAAAATACCATATAGAATCACAGGGCCGGCTATCGTAAAGATCTTACTGCCGATACCAAATACCTGCCCTTCCTTTTTATATTCAACTGCTGGTGCTGCTACGGAATTGGCAAACCCTGTAATAGGAACCAGTGTACCTGCACCTCCGAATTTAGCCAACTTTTGATAAAGTCCTATACCTGTAAGCAGTATTGCTAAAAATACAAGGCATACGGTTGTATAAGCCTTAGATAGCTCCATATCACCAGACCTATTAAAGAAGAAATCAGTAAAGCCCTGCCCGATTACACATATAAGTCCGCCAACCACATAAGCCTTCACACAGTTTCTTACCGTGCTGAATGTTGGTGTAACCTGCTTGACATAACTGTTATAGGTCTCATTTCTTATGGTGGTATTTTTTTCTCTGACCACATCGGAGATTTTGTTTTTCTCCTTTTCCATTCAATATCACCCTTCCTGTTCATCCAAATCTATGGAGGATTCCATAGCCAATACACCATCATACTCAGTCTTTTTATCCTCAGTAAAATATCCTACGCATAATACAACTGCAATAGCCGTAATTATAATAAATGTGACGATTATAATTATCTTTTTTCCCTTAACTATCATTATGCATCTTTCTCCTATCTACAACCAAGATTCACCTTCCCATAAATGTGTTAAAATTTTGCAAACAAGAAAGAGTTTCGCTTGCGAAACTCTTGCGCCGAGCGCGGCCAGCTTTGCT
>CAZDWP010000092.1:0-4434 GCA_964508985.1 uncultured Herbinix sp.
TCCTGATATCACCGATGACAGCTTAATTGAAGAAGACTTAGATATCCAAGATGAGACTGATATCCAAGATGAGACTGATAACCAAGACGTGACTGATATCCAAGACGTGACTGATATCCAAGACTTGACTGATATCCAAGACTTGACTGATATCCATGAAGATTCGGATATTTATGATGCGATAGATGTTGCAGATGATACAGATGATGCAGATAATGCAGATACTGATATACCAAATAATATTAACCAGGACAGTACATATGACTCTATCGAACATTTTAGAGATCCAGACGGAATTTATTATAATAAGAAGGTATATCTGACATTTGACGACGGACCAACTAAGCATACCGACGAGATTTTGGACATACTGGCCGAGTATAATATCAAGGCAACATTTTTCGTGATTGGTCATGATGATGAGGTATCTAAAGAACGCTATAAAAGGATTGTAAACGAAGGTCATGTTTTAGGTATACATTCCTATTCGCATAAATATAAAGATATTTACAAATCTTTAGAGAATTTTGATAAAGACTTTACAAAGCTATGGAATTTGTTATATGATACTACTGGGTACACACCCACACTATATCGCTTTCCCGGCGGTAGTCTTGGCTTTTTAAATAGTAGCAAGATGAAAGATTATGTTCGCTTTTTGGATGAAGAGGGAATGACGTATTATGACTGGAATGTAGTAAATGGTGACGCCGAGGGGATTAATTACACAGAAGAACAAATGATTGATAATGTACTTAATGGTGTTGCACGAAAGAAAATTTCTATTGTACTTATGCATGATGGTGATGGCAAGAGCAAGACTGTTGCTACCTTGCCGGATATACTGGATGCTCTTATATCCGGAGGAGCCGAGGTGCTACCTATGGATGATACGACTCCGCTTATTCAGCAGATAAAAGCTTCGAGCTTAAAATAATACATAGGGAGGTTGCAGACTAATGGGGTTTTTCAAGGATTTAAAAGATGATTTTTCACAAGCAGTTAACGAGCTGATACCCGATGAGGATGTGGATATCACTGACAATTCGGATCAGATGGTAAATACCTTGGATTCTGAAGTTTCGACTAGCAGTGAGGAAGCAGAAAATGAGATGAAGGAATGGCTTGATGGATTTATGCAAGAGGATACGACAGAGAATAACTCAGAAGAGGAAATCAAAGAGGACACCATAGGGGATACAATATTGGAGAATGTTGTAGATGATGGTATCCCGGATGACAGCATATCGGATGATGACATATACGAAGTTATTGATAGTCAAGAAGAAATATTAGAAGAAGGTATGGAGGATGAAATCGAGGATATGGCTAAAAAGGTGGATGTAAATGTGGATGAGAATTTAGAAGAAAATGTTGACGTAGAATTTGATGAAAATGTTGAAGAGTTTGATGAAAATGTTGATTTAGAATTACTTGATGCATTGAATGCCGAGGAAGAGCAAGTAGAAGACAAGAAATTCGATAAGAAGGTTCGCGTAGCTTCTGTAGCAAATGATGATGATGTAACTGTAATAAGTAAGGGTACCACCATCAATGGAAGTATATCCTCGGATGGTTCTCTAGATATTATGGGTAGCATCACTGGTGACATAGAGTGCCTTGGAAAACTTTCTATTACCGGAAAGATCATCGGTAATTCCACTGCCGCAGAGGTTTATATCAATACAGAGCGTCTTGAAGGCTCCATTAACAGTGAAGGTAGTGTAAAGGTTGGACTTGGCACTGTTGTTGTGGGTGATATTGTGGCTACATCAGGCGTTATAGCAGGTGCTGTTAAGGGTGAAATTGATGTTAACGGACCGATTGTTATCGATTCTACCGCTATAATAAAAGGTAATATTAAGGCAAAATCTGTTCAGATTAATAATGGTGCAGTAGTAGAAGGCTTCTGTTCCTTAAGCTACTCCGATGTTGACCTTGATAATGTATTTGAATAAAAGAATTTATGCCTAGCATTTGCTTGCTAATTCCGTTTTGTTGTGATAGATTATTAACGGTATAAAACTCATATCATACGTATTACATACTTGATACGAGGGAGAATATGGAGGCATAATATGAAAGAATACAAACGGGTTCTATTAAAGCTATCAGGAGAAGCATTGGCTGGAGAACATAAAACCGGCTTTGACGAGGCTACATGTATTAATGCTGCAATGCAGGTAAAGGCACTTGTAGACAAAGGCATACAAGTAGGTATTGTTATAGGCGGAGGTAATTTTTGGAGAGGCAGAAGCAGTGAAACAATTGACAGAACCAAGGCAGACCAGATTGGTATGCTAGCCACTGTTATGAATTGCATTTATGTGTCCGAGATTTTTCGCCATGTGGGAATCGATACAAAGATTTATACACCATTTTCATGTGGTAGTATGACTCAACTATTTTCCAAGGACGATGCTACCGCGCTTATGAATCGTGGAGGCGTAGCATTCTTAGCAGGAGGAACGGGACACCCCTTCTTTTCCACTGACACGGCTACAGTTCTTAGGGCGGTTGAGCTTGATTGTGATATTATCCTGATGGCAAGAGCAGTTGACGGAGTCTATGACTGTGATCCAAAGACTAATCCAAATGCAATAAAATATGATGAAATAACAATACAAGACGTTCTTGATAAGAAGCTTGGCGTAGTCGATTTGACGGCTGCATGCCTAAGCATCGATAACAAGATGCCTATGTTACTATTTGGTTTGTCTGAAGAAAACAGTATTATTAATGCGGCTTTCGGCAAATCTAATGGAACAATTATGAAAGTATAGATACTAATTGATAATGAAAGAGTGAATATAGGAGGGAAGAAGTAATGGATGCAAGACTGGAAGAATATAATGAGAGAATGAGAAAATCAATTGACAATCTGAAAGAAGAGTATGCAACAATACGGGCCGGTAGGGCGAACCCTCATCTTTTAGATAAGATTAGGGTGGATTATTATGGGCAGCTATCTCCTTTGCAGTCAGTTGCCAACATCTCTGTTCCTGAAGCAAGAATAATCCAGATTCAGCCTTGGGAAAGCAAAATGATCAAAGAGATTGAAAAGGCAATTAATATTTCAGACATTGGTTTGACTCCCAGTAATGATGGTAGGGTTATTCGTCTGATATTCCCAGAGCTTACTGAGGATAGAAGAAAAGATCTTGTAAAGGATGTTAAAAAACGATCAGAAAATGCCAAGGTGGCAATTAGAAATATTCGCAGAGATGCCAATGATTCCTTTAAGAAGTTGGAAAAGGCAAGTGAAATATCTGAGGATGAGTTGAAGCTACTTGAAAGTGAGTGTCAGGAGCTAACAGATGCTTATGTAGCAGAGATAGATACTGAGATGGAAGATAAGTCAAAAGAGATTCTTACAGTATAGATCAAATAAAATGTAAATGATGAAGATTGGGGTGTCCACAAGGTATTACATATTGCTCTTTTGGGACACCCCTTTACTAACATAAGAGTGGCTCGCGAAGCGCGGCACTCGTTGTTTAATATCAGATAGGTGTAAAGATGAGTGAAAATATGAGTGAAAACAAGATAAACAACATACCGAATCATGTTGCCATCATCCTTGATGGAAATGGCAGATGGGCAAAAAAAAGAATGATGCCTAGAAACTACGGGCATTCACAGGGCAGTAAGGTTGTTGAAAAAATCTGTGAGGAAGCATATAATATAGGAATCCGGTATCTTACGGTTTATGCATTTTCCACCGAGAATTGGACAAGACCTAAGGACGAAGTGGATGCATTGATGAATCTCTTGAACAAATATCTTGATACCAGCATAAAGACCAGTAAGAAGAACAATATGCGTGTCAGAATAATGGGAGACAGATCGGGTCTTTCGGTTGATTTACAAACTAAGATAAAAGCCCTTGAGGAAGCTTCCGAGAATAATACCGGATTGAATTTTCAGGTGGCTATTAATTATGGTGGCAGGGATGAGATAACTCGTGCAGTTAAGGCTCTATCAAAAGATTTAAAAGAAGATAGGCTTGCAGTTGATAGTATAAATGAAGAGATATTTTCACAGTATCTTGATACAAATAATATTCCAGACCCTGATTTGTTGATACGAACCAGTGGTGAGCAAAGGCTTTCAAATTTCTTATTATGGCAATTGGCTTATACAGAATTTTATTTTACCGATGTTTTGTGGCCTGATTTTAATAAAGAAGATTTATTGAAGGCAGTCAAATTTTATTCTGAGAGAAATAGAAAATTCGGTGCTATTTCTTAATAAACCCATACGGAGGTAGATTATGTTTAAGACAAGATTAATCAGCGGTATTATCCTATTGGCTGTTGCGATAACGGCTATTCTATTGGGAGACAATGTGCTTTTTGGCGCTGTCCTTGTCATTTCATTGGTAGGTATGACAGAGTTGTATAAGATTATGAAGGTAGAAAAGGCACTACTTGG
>CAZDWP010000092.1:4534-7331 GCA_964508985.1 uncultured Herbinix sp.
TAGAAAATCCTCGTATATTATTTGCCATAATTGGTGCCTCTGCCAGCGTAATTTCACAGATTGGTGACATGGCTGCATCGGCAATAAAGAGGAATTATGACATTAAGGATTATGGAAAATTGATACCGGGTCATGGTGGAATTTTGGACCGGTTTGATAGTATAATATTTACGGCACCCATAGTATATTATTTGGCTGTATTTTTTTAGAAATATATCACAAAATGAACATAAAGTCATGATAGGATAGTTTAACGACGGTTACCTGGAGGACATAATGAAAAATATTGCAATACTGGGTTCTACGGGCTCTATAGGAGTGCAGACTCTTGAGATTGCACGGGAACAGGCAAATGATATAAATATAACAGCTCTTGTTGCTCATTCCAATATAGAGCTTTTGGAAAAGCAGATAAGAGAGTTTATGCCGAGGCTTGTCTGTGTCTATGATAAAGATAAGGCAAAGCTCCTTAAAGATAATATAAAAGACCTATCTGTTCGTGTCGAGACTGGAATGGATGGGATAATAGCCTGTGCAACCGAAGAGTCTACAGATACTGTTGTGGCTGCTTTGGTTGGTATGATAGGTATACTGCCGACAATAGAAGCAATTAAGGCGGGAAAGAACATAGCCCTTGCCAACAAGGAGACCTTAGTAACGGCGGGGCATATTATAATGCCCTTAAGTAAGGAAAAGAATATTGCATTACTACCAGTAGATAGTGAGCATTCGGCAATATTTCAATCCCTTAACGGTGAGAGCAAGCAAAATGTGCATAAAATCCTCTTAACAGCATCTGGAGGACCATTTAGAGGATTAAAAAGATCGTCTCTTGAAGCTGTTACTGCTGCGGATGCATTAAAGCATCCTAACTGGAGAATGGGACCAAAGATAACCATAGACTCCGCGACCATGATTAACAAGGCCTTGGAGGTTATGGAGGCGGTATGGCTTTTTGATCTAGATATAGAACAGATACAGGTTCTGGTGCATCCACAGAGCATTGTTCACTCAATGGTAGAATATGTGGATGGCAGTGTAATAGCACAGCTTGGACTTCCAGACATGAGACTTCCTATTCAATATGCACTTTTTTATCCCGATAGGAAGAATATGAAGTTGGGAGAAAGGGTAGATTTTATAAAGATAGGACAGCTAGCATTCGAAGAGCCTGATATGGATACATTTTACGGCTTAAAGCTTGGAATAAAGGCCGGAAAGCTTGGTGGAAGTATGCCAACGGTATTTAATGCGGCAAATGAATGGGCTGTTGCAAGATTTTTAGAAGGGAAGATAGGATTTATGGACATTCCTGAGCTTATTGAACAGGCTATGGATAATCATAGAATAATTAAGTCCCCGACCCTAAATGAAATTCTTAACATCGAACAAATTACATATGATTTTATAGAAGAAGTCATAAAATCCGGCAAGTAAGACTATATACCGGATATATTGAAAGGACAATGCGTATGAAATTATTAATAGCTATTTTGCTTTTGGGAATTATAGTATTCATTCATGAATTAGGACATTTTCTTCTTGCCAAGAAGAATGGTATTACAGTAACAGAATTTTCCCTTGGGATGGGGCCTAGGCTTGCCAGCTTTTCAAAAAATGGTACCAGGTACTCGATTAAAATGTTACCCTTCGGTGGATCCTGTATGATGCTTGGTGAAGATGAGGATATAGATGATGACGGAGCATTTCACAAGAAGGGGGTATGGGCGAGATTTTCTGTAATATTTGCCGGTGCTTTCTTTAATTTTGTGCTTGCATTTGTATTGGCAATCGTTGTGATAAGTGCAGTGGGAGTAGATTACCCCGATGTCATAGAAGCGAACGAAGGATCCCCCCTATATGAAGCAGGAATTAGAGTGGGAGATAGAATTAAGAGTTTTAACGGGAAAAGTATTCATTTTGGTAAGGAAATTGATTTAAACCTTTTCTTTAATCCAGTAACCGATAATCCTATAGATATAACCTATGAAAGAGATAATAAAAATTACAAGACAACCGTATATCCTAAGGCAGCTCCAGAATTCTATAAATTAGGAATTATATATAGCTCTGAGACAGCTGAGGCCGAAATACAGGGACTAGAAAAGGGCTTTCCTTTTTATGAGGCGGGTATAGAGCTTGGAGATGTAGTAACAAAGATAGACGGCACACCTATTGGAACAGGGCAGGATATGTCGGATTATTTTAAAGCTAATTCTCCGACCGAGAAAGAGATTGAGATAACATATCGCCGTGACAATAAAGAAAATACAGTTAGCATTAAGCCAAGATTAGTTAAGGATAATTATGATTTGGGACTATTTTATAATGTATACAGAGAAAAAGTATCACCCATAGAAACTGTAAAGAACAGCCTCTTCGAGGTGAAATACAATATAAGCTACACCATGCAAAGCCTGAAATATCTAATATCCGGCAAAGTAGGAATAGAAGAAGTTAGCGGACCGGTTGGAATAGTGTCTGTTGTAGGAAATATTGTGGACCAAACAGAAAAAGAAGGAGTGGGAATCGTGTTTCTAAGCCTTGCAAGCTTTGCAACACTCCTTAGCGCCAACCTTGGTGTTATGAACCTACTTCCCTTCCCTGCCTTAGACGGAGGAAGACTAGTATTTCTAATACTAGAAGCCATAAGAAGAAAACCAGTACCAAAGGAAAAAGAAGCAATAGTGCATTTTGTTGGCTTTGCTCTACTGATGGTATTAATGGTTGTGGTGCTATATAACGATATTCGGAAACTATTCTAGAAACGGTACCAGGTACCAAAGAGAGGTTGTAT
>CAZDWP010000093.1:0-215 GCA_964508985.1 uncultured Herbinix sp.
AGCAGTGAATGCGTCCCTCATAGAATAAGGACATTAGCAATGTCTCGATAACGTCATCATAATGATGGGCATAAGCCTTCTTGTTACAACCTATTTCCTTTGCCTTATTATTAAAGGCTCCTTTTCTTAGCTTTGCACACAGAGAGCAAGGATTTTTTTCCTTACGGTCTTCAAAGAGGATTTCTGCAATATCTGTTTCTACAACTGTATACGGA